>NZ_CDRRQK010000038.1:0-19471 GCF_977044405.1 Dorea sp. | reverse complement strand
TCGATGAGTTACATTAATTATAGCAGAAAACGAGAGATTTCAAGCAA
Organism: Dorea sp.; assembly: GCF_977044405.1. Lineage (NCBI taxonomy): Bacteria > Bacillati > Bacillota > Clostridia > Lachnospirales > Lachnospiraceae > Dorea > Dorea sp. Next base: position 19,424 of record NZ_CDRRQK010000038.1, on the reverse strand, counting down.
AAATCTCTCGTAATTTCAGCAAAATTTAAAACATGATGGAATTTACTCTTGCACTGGAATTTACTTTTTCAAGTCAGCATTTTTATTTCCATACAAAATCCGGTGTTCCTTCGAGATCATACGGTGTTGCCTGGTATACGTAATAATTCAGCCAGTTTGTATACAGGTTGTTCGCAGTCGCTCTCCATGTAAGAAGCGGACGGTTCTCCGGATTATCATCCTTGTAATAATTCTTTGGAAGTTCGATTGGAAGCCCCTTGCTTTTATCTCTCTTATATTCACCATCCAGTGTGACACGGTCATACTCCGGATGTCCCATAACGAAGATCTGTCGGCCATTCTGCGCCATTGCCATAAAAAGTCCCACTTCATCAGACTCAGCAAGGATTGTCAGTCTCTCATCTGCACGCACTTTGTCAAGCGGTGTCTCTGTATGGCGCGAATGCGGCGCAAGGAATACATCATCAAACCCACGCACCAGCGGGATCTTCCGGTTCAATACTCTGTGCCAGAAGACACCAAATGCCTTTTTATCCAGCTGTACTTTATCAATTCCATAATGATAATACATACCAGCCTGTGCACCCCAGCAAAGATGAAGTGTTGACACTACATTTGTCTTTGTCCAGTCCATGATACGGGTCAGTTCTTCCCAGTAATCCACCTCTTCAAACGGCATCTGTTCTACCGGCGCACCGGTAATGATAAATCCGTCAAATTTACGGTCTTTAATCTCATCAAATTTCTGATAGAACTGGTTCAGATGACTCATGGATGTATTCTTCGCCTTGTGGCTTGATACTGCTACAAATGTCACGTCAACCTGCAGCGGTGTATTAGACAGCGCACGCAGGATCTGAAGCTCCGTCTCTTCTTTTAATGGCATCAGGTTCAGTAGTCCAATCTGGATCGGACGAATATCCTGATGCGTAGCACGGTGTTCATCCATGACAAATATATTTTCACTTTCCAAGATCTCCTTTACCGGGAGATCATTCTGCACTCTGATCGGCATAGTTTCTTTTTCCCCTTTTTATTTTAAATTTTTTATTTTCCTGAATGATAAACGCCTTCGTTATCCACATAGCTCTCTTCATTATAGCACCCGGACACTGTCGGAAGCTCTTTTTTCTCAAGCTTATTATCCAGCAGAAGCTTTATCACATAATATATTACTGCAAATGTTGGAACTCCAAACAGCATTCCTACAATTCCGAATAATCCTCCCCCAAGAAGGATCGATACAATTACCCAGAATGCAGACAATCCTGTTGAATTACCAAGGATCTTAGGACCCAGTATATTTCCGTCAAACTGCTGTAACAGCAGGATAAAAATCAGAAAATAAATACCTTTCATCGGATTTGTCAATGCGATCAGTATCGCACTTGGGATTGCTCCGATGTATGGTCCAAAGAACGGAATAACATTCGTCACACCCACGATCACGCTGACCAGCATTGCATATGGCATATTCAGGATCGAAGTTCCGACAAAACACAAAATTCCGATAATAATCGAATCAATTATCTTTCCGATGATGAAACCACCAAAGATTTCATTCGTTTTTACCGCAATGTGAATGAACAGATTCGCACGTTCTGCCGGGAAAATTGCATAAGCTGCTTTTTTGCTCTGGCTTATGAATTTTTCTTTTCCAAATAAAATATACACAGATACGATTACTCCGACAACCGCATGGAACATCTCCATCACCAGTGTATACAGCCCCACCGTCAGATGTGTCATCAATTCATTGACCTTATTCAGAAGATCTGTCCGGATCCAGTTCTGAAGGCTTGTAGATGCTTCGTTCATGGCATTCTTAAGCATAGATGTCATGGTAGAATCATCTAATTTGATATTGTTCACCTGCTTTACCAGCTGGTTAATCTGGGACGGCAGTGTGAATATCAGATTCCGGATACTGTTAATAAGCTCCGGAATCATCATATTAATCAATGCCGTTACCACTGCAATCATGATAACAACTGCTGCCGCAACCCCTATACTTCTGGACAGATTCTTTGCCTTTTCTTTGTTCTTCATATTCTTTTCCAGAGCCGGCACCAGATACTGGTCGACTTTACGTACAATTGGATTCAGGAAATACGCAATCAGACAGCCATATAAAACAGGCTTCAATATGTCCAGTATCTTCGAAAATGTATTCGATATTGCTTCTATCCTGAGCATTGCAAAATATACCAGAATACATGCAACAATTACCAGAAAATAGGTCATCCCCCGCTTAAACTGTAATTTTAGTTTAGACGGGCCATTTCTTCCGAATTTTGGGGTTTCTTTGTAATATGTATTTTCTTCTTTCTTCATTCAGACCCTCTTCTTCCCTGCCTCATTCGGCATATAAAGTCATTATACCCTTACATGAAATTTACGTCAACTAACAAATACCGTCTTCTGATCTTCCTGCTTGCACACAAATCACTTCTTTCCACAGCGAAACAACAAGTTTTTCTCTGCCGGTTGAATGTACCCCTTCGGTACTTTTATTGCAATATCTGCAGGACTTACCACCAGCAACTTCTCTTGCATGCTTTGGCATCTACAGGACCTGCCACTGGCAGCTTCTCTTGCATACTTAGGTATAAAGAAAAAGATCAGCGCAAATCCTTTCATAACGAATTCTGCACCGATCTTTTTTCATATTTTTACATAATTCTCATATCTTATTCCAGTTTTACTGCAGCAGAGATTTTCTTTTTGTTCTTAATCTACGCACATCCACACTTGAATGTTGCACACTCCGTTTCACCGCAGTGACAGGCATTACCGCCTTCGACACTGATCTTTCCGGCGTGGCACTGGCAGTCTTTATTGTACATACAATCCATCGCCTTGCAGTCTACACCGCACTTTGCCGATGCTTCTTTTCCTGTACTATCAGAGTACGCATCCATATATGCGCCCTCTCCTTTTCTCTCTTCGAAGCTGTCGCAGCTTGTCTCTTCTGCATTCTTAGCCGCACTTCCTCCGACCACAATGTTGTCAAGCTTACAATAATAATTCTGGTTGTGTGTACATGTCTGTACCGTACATCTTAAATCTGGCATAATATATCCTCCTTTCAGATCTCAGGATATATTATGCCAGCTCTGTTCATAACTTATTCACGTTCTTTATAATCTAGTTTTCCATTTATTTCCATTTTTATCTATAGCGATACCGCTTAATCTTCTACTTCAATCTTGCGGATTGTCTTCTTAGCAATCTCGTCTTTGATTGCATCGATGAATACGCTTAAGTCTTTTGCTCCTTCATCTCCAAGATATCTGCTTCTTACAGATACTTTCTGCTCTTCTTCTTCTTTTGCTCCTACGATCAGCATGTATGGAACTCTTGCAAGACGTGCTTCACGGATCTTGTATCCCATCTTTTCTGAACGCTGGTCAACAAAGCAGCGGATGTTGTTCTCTTTCAGTTCTGCTTCTACCTTTGCTGCATAGTCATGGAACTTCTCAGAAATAGGAATGACACGGACCTGTTCCGGGCATAACCATGTCGGGAACATACCTGCATATTTCTCGATCAGCCATGCCAGTGTTCTTTCGTAGCATCCGATGGATGTACGATGAATGATATATGGACGTTTCTTCTCACCGTTTTCATCAATATAGTACATGTCGAACTGATCTGCAAGAAGTGCATCCCACTGGATTGTGATCATAGTGTCTTCTTTTCCATATACGTTCTTTGCATTGATATCTACTTTCGGTCCGTAGAATGCTGCCTCTCCGACATCTTCAACAAATGGGATATTCAGTTCTTCCAGCATTGTACGGATGTGGCCTTCTGTCTCATTCCATACTTCCGGCTCTCCGATGTATTTTGCTCTGTTCTCCGGATCCCATTTTGAAAGGTGATATGTTACATCCTCTTCTACTCCAAGTACCTGCAAGCAGTACTGCGCAAGTGCGATACAGTCTTTGAACTCTTTTACCATCTGGTCTGGTCTTACAATCAGATGTCCCTCTGAAATTGTAAACTGACGGACACGTGTCAGACCATGCATCTCTCCGGAATCCTCGTTACGGAACAGAGTAGATGTCTCACCATATCTCAGCGGCAGATCACGGTAGCTGTGCTGTTCTGCTTTATATACATAATACTGGAACGGGCATGTCATCGGACGAAGGGCAAATACTTCTTTATCCTTCTCTTCATCTCCTAATACGAACATACCGTCTTTGTAATGATCCCAGTGTCCGGAGATCTTGTACAGATCATTCTTAGCCATCAGTGGTGTCTTTGTACGGACATAACCACGTTTTGCTTCTTCATCTTCGATCCAACGCTGTAATTCCTGCATGATGATGACACCATTTGGCATGATCAGCGGAAGTCCCTGTCCAATTACATCTACCGTTGTGAAAAGCTTCATCTCACGGCCAAGTTTGTTGTGGTCACGCTTTTTCGCTTCTTCTAACTGTGCAAGGTGTTCTTTCAGTTCGTCCTTTGTTGCATAAGCTGTTCCGTAGATACGTGTCAACATCGCTTTATTCTCATCACCTCTCCAGTAAGCTCCTGAAGATGATAACAGCTTGAATGCCTTCACACCTTTTGTGCTCATAAGATGCGGTCCTGCACATAAGTCAACCCAGTCTCCCTGAGAGTAGAAGGAAATCTCTGCATCTTCCGGCAGATCTTCGATCAGCTCTACTTTATAAGGTTCATTTTTCTCTTTGAAAAATGCGATTGCTTCTTCTCTTGATTTTGTAAATCTTTCAATCTTAGCGCCTTTTTTGATGATCTTCTTCATCTCTTTTTCAATGGCATCCAGATCTTCTCTTGTAAATGACTGACATTCAAAGTCATAATAGAATCCCGTGTCAATAGATGGTCCGATTGCTACTTTTGCATCTGGATACAGGTTCTGTACTGCTTCTGCCATGATGTGGGAAGCTGTATGGCGAAGGGCTGCCAGTCCCTTCTCATCTCTTGCTGTAAGAATGTTTAACTCACAGTCTTTATCGATAACGGTACGCAGATCTACTACTTCCCCATCTACTTCTCCAGCACATGCCGCACGTGCCAGTCCTTCGCTGATGTCATATGCAATATCAATCACTGATTTTGCTTCTGCATACTCTTTTTTTGATCCATCTTTTAATGTAATAATCATCGTTCTTCCTCCTTTAATTGCTTCTGTCACTAGATCTCATGTATCGTTGCAGGAATTATAGAACGGATTCTGTCAGGATCTGTCCTTTTCGTCTGTTTTCCTGATGCTCTGGCATAAAGAAAAGACTCTATCTGTCCCTGCACTTACATGCAAGGGACGGATAAAGTCTGATTACTTTTTTATCTTAACTTTACTATCCGCGGTTCCACCCTTTTTGTTTATCTAAAACCACTTCATTCATGATTATAACGGAATCACCGGACCGGATTAGGGCCACTCAGAGGTAGTCTTCAAATGATTCCCGCTAAGATGCTTCCAGCCTATGCATCTCTCTCTGAAACGTTCCACATTCTACTCGTCTCGTCATCGTGTTATCTTCTGACCCTCATTATAGCATCCAAAATAACTTTGTCAACTCAAAATTTTTATTTTTTCAGCCATAATTTCCAGACCGCAAAACATTCCCGGATAAAATAGTTCGGAAATAATACCGGATTACAGTCTGCCGCTATCGGAAATACATTCGAAAATCCCGCACGTCTGGCATATTCACACCCCCGGTATACATGAAAGTTATTCGAAACGATTCCTACCGGACTTTCTCCACCGCCTTCTGCCTGGATAATATCTCTTGAAAACTTCAGATTTTCCATGGTATTGACCGATGCATCTTCCAGAATGATACGTTCTTTCGCAATCCCGGCTTTTTTAAGATATTCTGCCATCGCAAATGCTTCTGAAACCTCTTCATCTTTTCCCTGTCCACCGGAAACGATGACCTTTACATCCAGATGCGCCTGCAGATATATAAGTGCTGCGTCCAGTCTTCTCTTCAGGGAATCTGTGATTTTTCTTCCCTGTACCTGCGCCCCCAGTACGATGATCCAACGGATTTCCTGTTCCGGATCACCCGGATTTTTACCCAGCGTTTTTTCTTGTTTTTTCTCCGGACTTTTTTCTTTCAGTTCTTCTTTTCCGTCGTGCATCCCGCGCACAATTCCTATCTCTGATATCAGCAATAAAAATACTCCGATCCCAATCACTAATTCTACGACACAAGGCATCCCATATCGTACAGTCAGTCTGCTTCCTGCAATTCCTGCTACTCCCAGTACCAGCCAGAATCTTGAAAAAGTTGAGTCCCATTTTTTCAGTGTGACACAAATCACACTGTAATAAATGAGACTCAGAATACCTGCAGCGAGGAATATTATCTGCCACAGCATTTTTTATATTTTTTACCCGATCCGCACGGACATGGATCGTTTCTTCCGATTTTTTTTGCTTTGCGGATAGTTGTGGACTCTTTCTGCTCTTTGTAAAGTTTCTTTAATTCTTCTTCAGAGAAGATTTCTTTCCACTGTGGGAGCTCATACAGCCAGTCTGCCTTTGCAGCTACCATGTTCTTATACAATCTTTCTTTATCAAATGCAAGACTTACAACTGTGTCTTCTTCTACTGTGTCAAGTGGAACCTCTACGAGAAGACTTTCGTTGATTCCATCCAGGAATCCGATCATTGTAAGTACTTCCTGTCCATATTTTTCAGCCAGCTCTTTTACTGTTCCTTTTACTACTTCGTCTGGATTAGAAAGAAGTTTTTCATAGATTTCTTTCTCGATCTGGAAATAAGTTCCCCAGAATCTCTCCAACTGGCCTCTGTCTGCAGTCTCATCATATGCGATGCTCTGCCACTGTTCTAATAATGTACTCATATTTCTATACTCCTTTGTACGATATTCATTTGCAATTTTTCACTGCCCTTTATATAATATACTAAAGTCTTGATTCATTGTAAAGGATGATTATTATGAAAAATGTAAAACGTGTGCTGGCGCTTATTGCCGCTATTTTATTATTTGGTATGTATCTTAGTACTTTGATTTTCGCCCTTATGGGAAATCCTCATTCAACGGACCTTCTCTGGGCTTCCATCGCATGCACCATCGTTCTTCCGGTACTTCTTTATGGTTATCTTCTGATTTACCGGCTTACCCGCCACGATGATCAGAATGACCAGAAAAAAGAGTCTTAGTCCGGTTCTTACGGATACATGGCAATATAAAATTCAAACGGGGTCAGATCTTCTTCTTTTGTTCCGGCTCCGTTTTCTTTTTGTTTTCTTTCTTTTTCCCTGATTTTCTTTCTTTTCATCAGATATTCTTCCATTGATATTACTTCTGCTTCATTCTTATTCCACTCTCTTGTATACATAGTACTCATAGTTTTTACCTCCATCTTGATATCTATATCTTTCGATTCGTCATGGTGTATCAGATAACACCGACGTTATTATTATATTTACGATGGTTTCATTATATGCATACTTTGTGTCGACATTATGGCTGTTTACTGAATAAAGCATAAGGAATTTCTTAAAAAAATCGGAAGTTTGTATATAAGGCAATCTTTTTTTCTTGCATACTTTGATAAACAGAGAACCTGACACTGGCAGCTTCTCTTGCATGCTTTGGCGTCAAAAAGAAGGACCTCTCTTCGAGATCCTTCTTCTGAGTTTATATTTTATTTTAATTTTGACTCTCTGTAGATGATGTCATGTCTTCCCGGACCGTTGGATACCATTGTGATTGGGTAACCAATCTGCTCTTCTACGAATTCTACGTATTTTCTGCAGTTTTCCGGAAGATCTTCATACTTCTTGATTCCGCGGATGTCGCATTTCCATCCTGGAAGTGTCTTAAGTACTGGTTTTGCTTTCTCTAACAGATGTGTAGTTGGGAATTCTGTTGTTACTTCTCCGTCTACTTCGTAACCTACACATACCGGAATCTCATCCAGATATCCAAGTACGTCAAGTACTGTAAATGCTACATCTGTTGTTCCCTGCATTCTGCATCCATATTTTGAAGCCACACAGTCAAACCATCCCATTCTTCTTGGACGTCCTGTTGTTGCTCCGAATTCTCCACCGTCACCACCACGGCGTCTTAATTCATCTGCTTCATCACCAAAAATCTCACTTACAAATGCACCTGCTCCAACAGCGCTTGAGTATGCCTTACATACTGTTACGATCTGTTTGATCTCATATGGTGGGATTCCTGCTCCGATTGCACCATATCCTGCAAGTGTAGAAGAAGAAGTTACCATTGGGTAGATTCCATGATCTGGATCCTTTAATGATCCAAGCTGTCCTTCTAACAGAACTTCTTTTCCTTCTTTGATCGCATTATGAAGGTAAAGTGATGTATCACATACGAATGGCTCTACCATCTTCTTATATTCCTGGAGTTCATTATATAAATCATCAGGATTGATCAATGGTTTGTGATAAAGATGCTCCAGTAAAACGTTCTTCTGTTCTGCAACACGAACAACTTTTTCTTTTAACAGTTCATCATCAAACAGTTCACTAACCTGGAATCCGATCTTTGCATATTTATCTGAATAGAACGGTGCAATTCCTGATTTTGTAGAACCGAAGGATTTTCCTGCCAGTCTTTCCTCTTCATAAGCGTCAAAATTCTTATGATAAGACATTACCATCTGTGCACGGTCAGATACCAGAATCTTTGGCATTGGAACTCCCTGATCGATAATAGACTGAACTTCCTTAAATAATACCGGTACATCCAATGCTACACCATTTCCAATAATACTGGTTGTATGACCATAGAAAACTCCTGACGGAAGTGTATGCAATGCAAACTTTCCATAATCATTAATAATTGTATGACCTGCATTCGCGCCTCCCTGGAATCTTACGATGATATCTGCCTGTTCAGCCAGCATATCTGTAATCTTACCTTTTCCTTCATCGCCCCAGTTGGCACCGACTACTGCTTTAACCATATCCATTCCTCCTGCGTTATTAACCAAACTTATCAGTCTTCTTTAGCGGACCTAATGAAACCGCCTTAAGCATTATACTATACATTTTCACTTGGTTCAATAAGATTTTTTCAGAATTCGCAAAATCCACAACCACTGCCACATCTTACATAAGCGGCGCAACCAGTCTTAATACCTGTCCGGCTACTTTTGTAAGAATTCCTCTGTTTTTTACTTCTGTCACGGTTACATTATGAGACTTCGCCAGTGTATTCTGAAAATCTTTTTCTATCTGCCCTACTTCCGGATTATTATATATGAATACTCCATTTTCAAAATGAAGGTACAGACTTCTGAAGTCAAGATTGATACTTCCAACCGTTGCCGTGTCATCATCTGATACGAACACCTTGGCATGTACAAATCCCGGCGTATATTCATAGATCTGGACTCCTCCTTCGATCAGTTCTTTATAATACGTCTTTGCCACTGCAAATGCATACCATTTATCCGGAATATGTGGCATGATGATAATAACCTCAATACCACTTTTGGCTGCACGCGTTAAAGTCGTAAGCATCTCATTATCCAGAATCAGATACGGTGTCATGATATGCACGTATTTTTTCGCATGATTCAAAATGTGAAAATATACTTCTTCCCCCACATTCTCATTATCAAACGGACTGTCTGCATACGGGATCACATATCCCAGTTCCTGGTTAAGCTTCTCTGCCTTTTTCGTCAGATATTTTCCGTAAGGCTCCGACCCATGCTCTTCTACATCCCACATCTGTAAAAATATCATCGTCAGACTCTGTACTGCATCTCCTCTTAACAGAACTGCCGTGTCTTTCCAGTGTCCGAAACGTTCTTTTTCATTAATATATTCATCCGCAAGGTTGATTCCTCCAACGTACCCTACCTGTCCGTCGATCACACAGATCTTTCTGTGGTCACGGTTATTCTGCACCGTAGAGACAAATGGACGGATCTTATTAGACATCTTACATTTGATACCAAATTTCTGAAGTTTTTTCGGATACGTATACGGGAGCAGGTCAAATGCGCACATCCCGTCATACATGAATCTTACTTCTACTCCTTCTTCTACCTTCCGTTTTAAAATATCCAGGATCGTATCCCACATCAGTCCTTCTTCTACAATAAAGTACTCCATAAAGATGAATTTTTCCGCTTTTTCCAGTTCTTTTTTCATGGACTCAAATTTAGCTTCGCCGATTGGAAAATATTCTACTTCTGTATTGTGGTATGTCGGGAAGCCCAGCTGATGTGACAGATAATAAGACAACTGTGCATTGGCAGACTTGCTGTTCCAAAGTGCCGTCACGATCTCCTGGTTCTGGTCCATATAGGCTTCTGTCTCCATACGCAGAGCCGCCAGTCTATTCTGTAAAAAGCGCGTCTCCAGCTGCAGATGTACATAGACATAGAACATCGTTCCAATCACAGGAAATGCCAGCACGCACAAAATCCACGTCATTTTAAACGCCGGGTTTCCTTCTGTATTGATGATATATATCAGGACTACAACTTCCAGGACAGTCAAAAGACTATATACAAACGTCGCATATTCCCGCAGATAATATGTTACAACTGTAGATACCAGTAATTGCAGCAGAATCAGAATCACAAATATTCCAGCTCTACTGAATACGACTTTAAAAAATTTTCTCTTTGCTGCTGTCTTTGTACTCTGTTCCTTCATACCCTTTCTCTCTCCTTTATTCCATGCGACTATTCAAAGTGTACCTCACACTTATCGCCAGAATATACTTTAGCTTAACATATTTTCTACTCAACTTGTAGATAATTTATTTTATTTTAATAGGAATTTTCATATAATATGTGCTATGATAAGAAAAAGAGTTTGAAAGGAGTCCGATTATTATGGCAAAATGGAGCAAAAAATTATTAGGACTGGCTGCTATCGGCAGTGCTGCCGCTGGTCTGGTTTATTATTTTAAGAAATCTAAAAAATGGGACGAAGATGATTTTAATGATGATTTTGAAGATGAAGACTTCGACCTCGACAACGATCTCCAGCCGGTAGACCGCGGTTATGTGAATCTGAATGCTTCAAAGGAAACTACCGAAGATGCTGATAGTGAAGATGCCGATGCACAGACCGAAGAAAAAGAAACTGGCTCTGATGAGTCCGCTGAAACTTCTGCGGAAGATGAAAAAGAGACAGATGCCGAAAGCATAGAAGAAGATTTAGATTAAATATTAAAAAAGACGAAAAGTTCCTTTTAGATAGCTTTTCGTCTTTTTGTTATTCCAATAATCCTTTAAACATCATCTCCAGAGACGGTTCAATATCTCTACTGCCTCTTTGATCTTCTCTTCTTTCATATTCGCATATCCCAGCAGGATTGTTGCTTTTTCATTATCCGCTTCCCTGATCCGGTAATCCGACAATCCATATACCCGGATATCTTCTTTTTCCGCCTTTTCAATCAACTCCTGTTCTTTCCAGCTATTTTCAAAGGTCAGCAGGATATGTACCCCTGCGTGTTCACCGGAAATCTCACAGATATCTTCCAAAGGTTTCAACGCTTCCATCAGCACATCATGCCGGTTCTTATACAATGCCCTGCTCTTATTCAGATGCCGTTCATAATATCCTTCTTCTATAAAACGCTGCACGATCAGCTGGTCGACTTTCGATACCGTTGAATTCACAAAGCTTCCTCTTATCCGGTACTGCTCTACCAGAGTCTCCGGAAGTACCATATAGCTAAGACGGATTGCCGGTGCAATGGACTTGGAAAATGTTCCAAGATAGATCACCTTATCCTGTGCATCATACCCCTGAAGGGCCGGAATCGGTTTTCCTTTATACCGGAATTCACTGTCATAATCATCTTCGATGATATATCTTCCTTCTTTTGCATATGCCCATTTGAGAAGTTCCATCCTGCGCTTTATCGGCATGACAATTCCGGTCGGATACTGGTGTGACGGCGTTACATAGGCAATGTCTGCTCCTGATTTTTCAAGCTCTGATACCATCATGCCATACTGGTCCATCATCACCGGGACCGTCTCATAACCGATCGTATGTATCACACGGTATGCCTGTTTATATGTCGGATCTTCAAAGGCTATCATATGTTTTCTGCCAAGGATCATGCTTAGCAGCATCAGGATGTAATCACTTCCCGCTCCTATCACAATCTGGTCCGGCGAACAGTTCACGCCACGTGCCTGATACAGGTAATTGCTGAGGGCACACCGGAAGCCATACTCTCCTTGCGGATCCCCCGTGCGGAACAGTTCTGTCTTATCGTCAATCAGAATATCCTTGGAAAGCTTTCTCCATACATTATATGGAAAACTGTTAAGATCCACTCCGTTCGGCGTGAAATCATATTTGAACTTCCGTTTTTTTTCTACTTTCTTTACAGCGGTCTGTTCCTCTTTTTTCAGTTGATATAGTTCGTCGATTTGTGCCACAAAAAAACCACGGTATGGTGCAGACTCAATATATCCTTCCGATAGCAACTGCTCATAGGCCAGTTCAACCGTACTGCGGCTGACCTCCAGATGCCTGGACAAAGCCCTGGTAGACGGGAGTTTTTCCCCGTAGGGAATCCTCCCGGTCTGGATATCAGACTTGATATAATCGTAAATCTGCTCATACAGCGGCTTCTTTGAACGACTGTTTAGATTTATCGTTAATTCATTCATTTTTCTTATTTCTTTGGCAGCTTGAATGAGCTCTTCAGAGATACGATACGGTTAAATACCAGATTCTCCGGTGTAGAGTCTTTGGAATCGATACAGAAGTATCCATTTCTTACAAACTGGAAGCTGTCACAAGGACCTGCCTCGTTAAAGCTATCTTCTACATAACATTCTTTTAAAATCTGCAGTGAATCCGGGTTCAGGTTCAGGGAACCGTCTTCTTTATTGTATACACCTTTTTCTTCATCGATCAGGTTCTCATATAATCTGATCTCAGCCTTCTTAGCCTGTGGTGCACTTACCCAGTGGATGGTTCCTTTTACTTTACGTCCTGTAAATCCTGTTCCGCACTTTGTCTCCGGATCATACGTACAGTGAACAACTGTTACATTACCCTCTGCATCCGTCTCGTAGCTTACACATTTTACAAAGTATGCATGCATCAGACGCACTTCGTTGCCTGGGAACAGACGGAAATATTTCTTCGGAGGCTCGATCATAAAGTCGTTGCGCTCGATGTAAAGTTCACGTCCAAACGGCACTTTTCTCATGCCAAGTTCTGGATTTTCCAGGTTATTTTCCACATCCAGATACTCTACCTGGTCTTCCGGATAGTTATCGATCACAAGTTTGATCGGATCAAGTACTGCCATCATACGTGCTTTCTTAAGCTTCAGGTCTTCACGGATGCAGTACTCTAACATTGCATAATCTACAGAGCTCTGGCTCTTGGATACACCACACATCTCTACGAACATTCTGATAGATTCCGGTGTGAATCCTCTTCTTCTAAGCGCTGCGATAGATACGAGTCTTGGGTCATCCCATCCGTCTACGATACCATCCATAACCAGCTTTTTGATATATCTCTTTCCTGTAACCACATTGGTCAGATACAGTTTTGAAAATTCAATCTGTCTCGGTGCCGGATCAAATTCACATTCTCTTACAACCCAGTCATATAATGGTCTGTGGTCCTCGAACTCCAATGTACAGATCGAATGTGTAATATGTTCGATCGCATCCTCGATCGGATGTGCGAAGTCATACATTGGATAGATGCACCATTTATCACCTGTATTGTGGTGTGTCATATGTGCCACACGGTAAATGATCGGGTCACGCATGTTGATATTTGGCGATGCCATATCGATCTTTGCACGCAAAACCTTTTCTCCATCTTTGTATTTACCGTTCTTCATATCTTCAAAGAGCTGTAAGTTCTCTTCTACCGAACGGTCACGATATGGACTGTTCTTTCCTGGTTCTGTCAGAGTTCCTCTGTATTCTCTCATCTGCTCCGGTGTCAGATCACAGACAAACGCTTTTCCTTTTTTGATCAGTTTGACTGCACATTCATACATCTGGTCAAAATAGTTGGATGCAAAATACAGATGTTCTCCCCAGTCAGCACCTAACCACTTCACGTCTTCTTTGATAGATTCTACGAATTCCATATCTTCTTTCATCGGGTTCGTATCATCAAATCTTAAATGAAATGTTCCATTATATTTATCTGCCAGTCCGGAGTTTAAAATGATGGACTTGGCATGTCCGATATGCAGATATCCGTTTGGTTCCGGCGGAAACCGGGTACATACTTCACTGTACACTCCTTCTGCAAGGTCTTTATCTATTTCCTGTTCTATAAAATTTTTGGAAACTGTTGTCTCTTCTCCCATGGTATCCTCCTTAGGTTTTAACTATACATTATGCTCATTATCTTATCATAAAACATATTTTGAAACAAGTAGCGGTTGCGGATTTTGCCAGTTTGTGCTGTGAAGCACAGGCAAAACCTGCAACCGCTATAAGCAAAATCATGTCCGGATACATATTTTAGTTCTGAACATTTCTGCCTGAAAATTTCAGCCCCTTCCACACATAAAGCACCATCAAAAGCATACCGACAAGCCATGACGTCGGATAGCAAAGCATCATATTTCCAAGACCTCTGGCAAATGTCATGACAACCGCAATCCATAATATACGGAATCCACAAAGCGAAAGCAGGAATACGATCATCGTCTGCATCGTCTTTCCGACTCCTCTTGCTGTTCCGCCAAGCACATGCAGCATCGCAAGCATCCAGTAGAACGGGCAGAAATATCTCATGATAAACACTCCGTATTCCACAACCTTCTGATTCGTTGTAAATACTCCGATAACCTGCGGGGCAAATATAAGAAGAACGATTCCCGTAACAATCGAATAACCAACACCCATTGCTGTAGATACGAACATTCCTTTCCGCACCCTGTCCGGCTTTCCTGCGCCGATATTCTGTCCCGCAAACGTCGTCGCTGCCATACTGATGCTTAAGACCGGCAGGATATTGAATCCGTCAATCTTAATATATGCTGCAAATCCAGCCATAACCGTAGCCCCGAAGCTGTTAACACTGGACTGAACGATCAGATTGGAAAATGAAATGACGATGTTCTGGATTCCTGTCGGGATTCCTATTTTAATGATCTTGGAAAGCAGATGATCGTAGCAACGGATTTCCCGGACATTTAACTTATACACTTCTTCGCTTCGTATTAAAAATCCCCAGATAAATATACACGAGATCAGCTGACTGATATCCGTTGCAAGTGCAGCTCCTACGATTCCAAGTTTTAATCCCACTACCATAACCAGATCGAGGAATATATTCGAAACAGCTGCTATGATCAGATAGATCAGTGAACGTCTGGAGTTCCCCACTGCATTCAGAATTCCCGCCGACATATTATAAACTACCGAGAATAAACTTCCGCCAAAGTATACCTGCAGGTAGACTACCGATTGTTCAAACACTTTATCAGGCGTTCCCATCAGACGAAGCATCGTTGGTGTAACTGCAATTCCTATAATCGTCAATAATACACCGGCTGCCAGTGCAATCGCCATCGTTGTATGTACGGCTTTTCTGACTCCTTCTGCATTTTTCGCCCCGTAAAACTGCGAGATCACAACTCCCGCACCGGTAGATGCGCCAATGCAGAATCCGATCAGCAGGTTGATGATCGCCCCACTTGAACCAACAGCTGCCAGTGCATTGCTTCCGACATAATTACCTACAATGATGGAATCCACTGTGTTATATAACTGCTGAAAGAGATTCCCCAGTACCAGCGGGATTGCAAAGAACAGGATTTCTTTCCAGATGGTTCCTTCCGTCATTGTTTTCATTTTTTTCATACTGTATTTTCCTCCCTGCTTAAGCGTCTTTTTCCAGTATATACCTTTTTTCTTTTTATGCAAGGGAAGATTTTAAGATGCAGACATAACAAAACCCCCGCAAATCCGCTGTTTTCCACGAATCTACGGAGTTTTCTCTATAAGCTGCCTAGCAGAATCGAACCGCCGACCTCCACCTTACCAAGGCGACCATAAATGCTTAATTTCCGGGCGCTATCGGCGTTTTACCACAATTGTTTACCACAACGCCATATTTTGGGGTTTGATACATAATTACTTTTTCTAAAATCATCTGATTCATATTACCATATAAATCCCAATATTTTTCAAAGCAATTTCTGCATAACCCAATAACCTCGTTCCATCTTCATGATTTGTGAATCATCGAAATCAATCCCTGCTTCCATTGTTTACCATGTATCCTTTTGTTCATCCGTCACCTGCATCGTATCTGCATTTACCAGATAGAAATCCACCAGTTCCTTTTCATAATTGCCTTCAGGATATACTTTTTCCAACACAAAGCCCTTTAATTATTAATTTACAGGAAAAATTTCCCTCCACTCACACTTTTTCCGGCTCCACAATATCCCCATACATATTCGCCGCCAAACCATAGCCTCCACATACTTCCATCAGATGTCCAGTGATCCAGGACGCTTCATCCGATGCCAGAAATACAATCGCATTTGCCTGATCCCGCGGTGTGCCAAGCCGTCTGATCAACGTATGTTTTAGCCATGCTTCCTTAAACTCTTTCGGCATAGCTTTCTCAGTAGCCTTCGATACAGTAAATCCCGGCAGAACAGCATTACACCGGATTCCCTGTCTCCCGTACTGAACTGCAATCTGTTGTGTCAGCATATTTACTGCCGCTTTCGCAACGCCGTAGTAAGTACGGGACACATCGGGCTGCATTCCCGTAGAAGACGATACATTAACAATTGAACCTCCTCCGCCAGCAATCATCAGTGGAATTACCACTCTGGCACATTCCGCACTGACACCTAAGATAGACTCCATCAATCCCATACAGGTCTCATGACTGGTCTCTGTGACTGTAAGATTATCCTTTGCCGCTGAAGCTCCACCGATCGCATTATTAATAAAAATATCGATTCTCCCTGCATCCTTATAAGCCTCTTTGATGGATGCTTCGATGGTCTCCAGCTTATCGCATTCAAAATAAATGACTCCTCTTACTTTTCCCGAATATTTACCTTCTGTCGCCGCCGCAACCATTCGTCCTCGTTTCATATCATGAACCAGCATATAGACATCGGCTCCTTCTTCCAACAGTTTGTACATTGTTGCTTTACCAATTCCCCTTGTGCTCCCTGTAACCAATGCTATTTTTCCTTCACATTTCATAATACTCTGTTCTCCTTTATGATTTGTCCAACATCAGGATTCAATACACATCTGCAAGTTTCCCCTTTCTGAAGCTGTACACGCGAACAGGTTCCACATCCAATGCAGTGCTTAATCTCATCTTCTCTGCCTTCTTCAATAAGCTTTACAAAATCTGGCTGTACCAATAATTCTCTTCCAACAAAAACGAACTCACATTGGTGCTCTTCAAGTGCTTTCTCTGCTACCTGTGGATGCTGTACATGTCCGCCGCCGATTATTTTTATCGTAGAATTCTTTCCCGTCATTTTCCGAATTTCCCTCTTCAAAATCTGACACAAACCTGTCATCTGGCATTCTTCATCCACCGCTTTCGCTACATTGCCTTTTGTACCGCTCCACACACCCGCAAGTACCTCAATCGCATTTACGCCCACGTCCTGCAGTCTTTTCGCGTAATAAATACCGTCTTTCATAGTAATTCCGGCATCCTCTCCGCTTTCTACAACACTAAGTTTCACTGCAATCGGGAACTCATTTCCGCAAAGTTCACGAATCCGCCGTATAATATTCAAAAGGAATCTTATTCTGTTCTCCCGGTTTCCGCCATATTCATCCGTTCGCACATTCGCCACAGAAGACAAAAACTGCTGTCCCAGATAATATCCTGTGTTGTGAATTTCCACGCCATCAAATCCTGCCTTTTTCGCTCGAAACGCTGCCTGCGCATACTTTTCTTCAATGTTGTGAATCTCTTTAACAGTAAGTTCTCTCGGCGTCTCATTCGACAACTCCATCATTGTGGAATATGGCATAGACACAGCACTTGGCGCAACCGGCTGCATTCCCGTTATCCTGCGAAACGCCCCGCGCCCTGCATGGCTGATCTGCAGGAAACATTTTGTTCCCGCTGCATGAATTACATCCGTCAGCTTCTGCATTCCAGGAATGTATTTGTCATTATCAATAACCAGTGAATTTCCTGTATTTTTTCCAAGTGGTGCATCCACACAACTAACTTCCACGATAATAAGTCCGATACCGCCTCTTGCTCTTACGGCATAGTGTTCAAGTACTGCATCAGTGACAAAGCCATCATCCGACTGATTCATCCCCATGGCACTCATGACAATTCTGTTTTTTAATTCTACATTTCCGATGCTGTCTGGTGAAAAAATCATAGGGTATTTCTCATTCATGATTCTGTCGCTCCTCTCCATATAATCAAGTGTTTTTTTCAATAAATTCAATACTTTTTGATCCCTATTGTTGAACGGGACTTCGGTTATGGAGTGATCTTTACCTCATACAGGGCAGATATATAGTAATAGTTTGATCATCTGTAATCAAAATAAGATGCTCGTTTTTACAAGATGAAATAACAATCGGAGAATGTGTCGTCAAAATGAATTGGATATGCGGGAACGTTTCTTCAAGTGCTTTTACAATGTTCCACTTCCATTTTGGATGTAAATGCATATCAATTTCATCAATCAACACAATGCCTTTTGCCTCATTTACATTGTCTGTTATATCAGGATTAAGCAATGCCCATCTATACGCCAAATTCATTACAATCCACAATAATGACTGATATCCAGCACTTAACATTGTGATTGGCATTGTATTATTACCTTCTTGATATACTATTTCTTCCAACTGACTGGAATAATATATTTCCGGTTTCTCATTTAAGTCATTTATTTTCTGCATGAATTCCGCAACGATATTCTTAAATGCTTCATATTCCTTGATTTTCTTTTTTTCTGGAATGCTGCCAATTCCATTTTCAAACACCATGCCTGTATTCCTTTGATGTCCAATGAATAATCCAAACAGCCTATATATCCACATCTTCTGTCATTTAATTTTTTCTTCAGTTCTTTTCCAAAATCTCCTCGCCTCATTGCCATACTCTGGCATCACTTTGAAAGCAAAGTAATGGTAATACTTCATCCGAACTGTTTACTTTTTTTGCATCAGTTTTACAATAATGAATATCACTCTGCATAATACCTTTTGTATAAACACCTCTAATTCCATATCCGTTATAACTGTGACATGCTCCCACCACTTAAATCACAGATTTTGAAGTGAGGGCTTCTTGCTCAATGGCTCTACTGAGCCAAGTATCTACAAGCTATCCTCGCGTGCCCCGCGATTCATTTTTACCCAGTTATGGGATATTTTCATTGTCTGGATACAGACACTTCCCATTTATCCTGCTAACAACATACGGCGTG
>NZ_CDRRQK010000037.1:0-19544 GCF_977044405.1 Dorea sp. | reverse complement strand
CTGGCTGATTTTTTAAGCAGAAACCGAACGGAGGCGAAAAAGGTGAGTATATATGAATACGATGAAGAAAAACATCTCCGGATGGAACGGGAACAATCTTATGCTGATGGATTAGAGCAAGGAATTGTGCAAGAACAATATCGGATGGCACAAGAGATGTATAAAAAGGGCTTTCCTTTGGAGCAGATCAGCGAATTAATCGGAGTAGATAAGGAGCAGATTGAACAGTGGTGTAAAGAAAATAAAAAATAATGTATACATCTATAGTGGACTATTAGCAGTCTATTATCGATGGGCTAGAGCGTGTCTGAAAAATGATTTCTGCAAGATATATGTCACAATTTGTGGGAGATTTTGTCTGAATGAGGACGGCGTAGCGGGCTACGTCAACCGAATGAAGGCAAAATATACCGCAAAGTGGGGCATATAGATTGTAGGAATGATTTTTCAAACACGCTCTAGTAACAAAAAAGGTGTTCTTTCTTCAATAACAAGAAGAAAAAACACCTTTTTGTGTCCGGGTAAGCCGTATGCTGATTGAAAAATTTATATCCCTGACCACAACACCAGCATTTTTCAGGACACAGAAAAGTCACAATTTACCTGAAATCCTTTTAACTACATTTTAAGTTCACCGGGTATACTTTGAGACATCAAAGAACAACAAACATATGAAAGCAGATAAATGCAGATAAATGAAAGGATTGATAGAGTATGAAAAAAAATCATGTGGCAGTAGTAGTAGGTCTGGCAATGAGTGCTTCTTTACTGAGTGGATGTGGATCGAGTCAGTCAAGTTCATCAACGGATACTGGAACAATCTACGGAGAAGTAAGTGAAGTAAGTGATGATGGAATTACGATAGAAGTTGGAACAATGAAAGATAACGGACAGGGACAGCCGGGAGAAAAGCCAGCGGATGATCAGTCGTCAGATAGTAATTCTACAGATGACAAGTCGACGGAAAATAATTCTACAGATGGAAGTACAGCAGATAGTGCATCGACAGACGACAGTAAGAGTTCATCAGACAGCAACGATTCAACAAAGTCTTCGGATTCGAAACAGGACGATGGAGAAGCCCCGTCTATGTTAGATAAGACTGGTGAGGAGAAGGAAATTACAGTAAGTTCAGATACAGAGATCACCAAAGAAAGTCAGGGAGGTCCTGGTCAGGGTGGCCCTGGACAGGGAGGTGGAGCAACGTCGGGCGAAGCGCCATCAGGTGAGGCACCATCCGGAGATGATTCTAACGGACAGCCACCGGAGAAACCTGGAGATAACAATTCATCCAGTGACAGCAGTAAATCAGATGACAGCAACTCATCCAGCGACAGCAGTGATTCATCAGACAGTAATAAATCATCGAACGAGCAGCCGCCGGAGAAACCATCCGGAGATGATAACAATGCCGATAATAGTAAATCCGGTGATAACAGCTCAGAAGATATCAGCCTGTCAGACATTTCTGAAGGGGATATCGTATCGGTTACCTATGATGACGATGGAAATGTAGAGAAGATTACCGTCCTGATGTCAGCAAATGGTGGAATGGGAGGCGGCGGACAGCAGTCGCAGACTCCGGACAGCTATGAAGCAGTAACCGAATATACAGAAGATACAACAAAAAAGAATAAGACAGTAAGTTCAGAAGGAACCGATGAAAATGCAATCCATGCATACAACGGTGCAGAAGTAAGTTTAAGCAAATATAACATCACCCGTACTTCCGAAGACAGTCAGGGAGGCGATAATTCAAGCTTTTATGGTGTTGGTGCAGCAGTTCTGGAATCGGATGGAACCTTATATCTGAATGACAGTACCATTGAGACCGATTCGAAAGGAGCAGCCGGAATATTTGCCTATAATGACGGAACCGTGTATACAGCAGACACGGAGATCACCACAACCGAAGATACATCCGGTGGTATCCACGTAGCCGGGGGCGGTAAATTATATGCCTGGGATATGGATGTAGAGACAAGTGGTGAGTCATCCGCAGCAATCCGTAGTGACAGAGGCGGCGGAGAGATGGTTGTAAATGGTGGAACTTATACATCAAACGGAACAGGTTCACCGGCAATCTACAGTACAGCAGATATTGCGGTAAATAAAGCAGACCTTACAGCCAACGGATCCGAAGCAGTATGTATTGAGGGTCTGAACTCTGTACATCTTTTCAACAGTAACCTTACAGGAAATATGAGTGACAACGAACAGAATGACTGTACATGGAATGTAATTCTGTACCAGAGCATGTCAGGCGATTCAGAAGTCGGAAACAGTACATTTGAGATGGATGGCGGAACACTGACAGCTAAGAATGGCGGTATGTTCTATACTACAAATACAGAATCAACTATTACATTATCAGATGTAGATATCACTTATGCCGATGAGAATGATTTCTTCCTGAAATGTACAGGAAACAGCAACCAGAGAGGATGGGGAACATCCGGGGAAAATGGAGCAGATTGTCTGTTCACAGCAGTAAAACAGGATATGGAAGGTGATGTCGTATGGGACAGCATCAGTCAGCTTGATTTTTACATGACAGACGGAAGTACATTAAAGGGTGCAGTAGTCGATGATGAATCCAATGCAGGAAATGGTGGGGAAGGGTATTGCAACATGTACATCGAAAAAGGATCTACATGGACGGTTACCGGCGACAGTACATTAACAAGCCTTCAGAATGCAGGAACCATCGTAGATGAAAGCGGCAAGACAGTAACGATCAAGGGAACAGACGGCACTGTATATGTAGAAGGTGACAGTGAGTATACGGTAACAGTTGGATCTTATAAGACTTCAGCTGATGTATCCGGTGCTTCTAAGACTTCAAGCTGGTCAGATTACAAAGTAGACCGTCCGTCTAATCTGTAAAAAGTAGAATAGGAGTAGATCATGAAAAATCGGTTTCACAGATTAAAAGAAATATTTAGCAGTAAAATAAAGCCTAAAATGAAGAACAAAAAAGTATTCTGGGGCAGTATCGCAGGATGCGCAGGACTTGCAATCATTCTTGCAGGCGGATTTTTCCTCCAGGCAAAAGGAGCATCCAAGAATCAGACAGAGACAACGGTCCAGTCGGTAGAGGCAAAGACAGGAACCATCAGCACAACCGTAGAAGGAACCGGAAGTGTATCCAACGGAGCTGCTACAGATGTGGTGGTTCCGACTGGAATCAAAGTCAAAGAAGTTCTGGTAGAGAGCGGGGATACCGTAGAAGAAGGCCAGGTGCTGGCGACACTGGATGAGGCATCGATTGCCAGTGAACTTCTGGAAGTAAAGGAAAATATTGAGTCTGTGGAAGATGAGATTGATGATCTTTCCAGTGATGCACAGACAGAAGGAACAACAGAATACCTGCAGGCAAAAGTATTAAACGGAGAACTTACCGAGCTTCAGGAAGCGGAGACGACACTTACGGGTTTGTTAGAGACACAGACCATTACAGCAACATGTGCCGGAACCGTAAGTAGTGTAAATGTAGAGGCAGATACAGAGATTACAAAGAGTTCGGGAAGCAGCTCGTCAGGCAGCAGTACTTTGGGCAGCTCGTCAGGCAGTAGTTCATCTGGAAGTAGCTCTTCGGCTGCAGCAACCGGCATGAGTACAGCAGGCAGCAGTACTTCAGAAAGTTCTGACAGTTCAGAAACTACAACTTCTTCTGATAGTACATCAAGTACTAATACATCGGCCAGCGGAACATACAGTCTGATGTTTTTGAGCGCTTCAACCAGTGGAACAAGTGCATCGTCAGCAGACAGTACGACAGATACAACAGAAGTACAGTCTCAGAGTACAGATAGTAAGGCCGTATACGTATCAACTGAATCAGATACAACAGAAACATCAGATTCAGAAAAGATCACATCCGTAGATGTCAAGGTCACAGCTCCAAAGACAGGAGAAAAACCACAGACTACCATTACAGAGACGGATCAGTATGCAGGAACAATCAGCTGGAATTGTTCTACGGATACATTTGAAGCAGGAACGAGTTATACAGCAGATATCCGGCTGACGGCAAAAGATGGATATGTATTCTCTGCCAAGATCCTGCCGGAGATCAGCGGCGCAGATATAACAAGTGAAGTACTGGAAAATGACGCAGGACAGAGTGTCTTAAGAATCAAGGCAAAATTTACGAAGACCAGTGCAAAAGACAGCAATAATAATGGCAGCAATAATAATGGCAGTAGTAATGATACAGGAAGCAGCACAGGTAATAACGGAAACAGCACAGGTAATAACGGAAACAGCAGTAATGGAAATACGTCAAATAGTGGTACAGCCAGTGGAGCTATATCATCCGGGGGTGCATCATCCGGAAGTACATCCGGTGTAAATGAATCAGGAGCAACTGCAACAGGCGGAACAACAGGTGGAACAGCGTCGGGTTCATCAGAATCAGGCTCATCAGATTCTGGAAGTGCAGCAGGAAGCAGTGATTCTTCAGACAGTGTATCTACAGATGGAAGCAGCACATCTGCACAGTATAGTGCATATGAGACAGCAGCATTTTCCATAGCAAGCGATGAAAAAGCAACGGTATCGATCAATGTAGACGAGCTTGATATTACTTCGGTAAAAGAAGGACAGACAGCGAAGATTACATTGGATGCGATCGATGGAGAAGAATTCGAAGGTACGATCACAAGCGTATCGTCAGAGGCATCCAGCGGAAGCAGCAGTGCAAAATATCCGGTAGAGATCACATTTGATAAAACAGATGATATGCGTATCGGAATGACGGCATCTGCATCGATCAGTATTGATGAAGCAGAGGATGCAGTGTTAATCCCGGTAGATGCACTTCAGGAAAAAGGAAATAAAACATTTGTCTATACAGAAAAAGACAGCGACGGTAACTTAAGCGGAGAAGTAGAAGTCGAGACAGGACTTTCCAATGGAAATAAAGTCGAGATCACCAGTGGACTGAAATCCGGAGATACTGTATATTACCTGAAGACTACAAGCAGCGGAAGCAGTGATTCGCAACAGAATATGCAGGACATGGGAGGCGGCCCTGGAGGTAACGGAGAAGCCCCGTCCGGAGATATGGGCGACAATGGCGGCGGCCCTGGAGGTAATAGCGGAGAAGCCCCATCCGGCGGTCCTGGTGGAAGCAGTTCTAATTAAAATAATCTGGGAAAATGCGGGTTAGATCAGAGTGAAAGAGACTCTGGGAAAATGCAGGTTAGATCAGAGTGAAAGAGAATCTGGAAAAATGCAGATTAGATCAGAGTGAAAGAGAGTCTGACAAAATACAGGATATAGAACAGGAGCATATATGATTATATTAGAAGATGTATCAAAAGTATACGAGATTGGCGGCTGTGAAGTCCGGGCACTGGATCACGCCAGTATGCACATCCAGGAAGGCGAATTTGTCAGTATCATCGGACCGTCCGGAAGTGGAAAGTCTACGATGATGAACATTATCGGATGCCTGGATACAGCAGACAGTGGTCAGTACCGCCTGGATGGACAGCCGATTGAATCTTATTCTGAAAAAGAGCTGGCAAAGATACGGAATCAGAAGATCGGATTTATCTTTCAGAGCTTTAACCTGATTGGTAATCTGACAGCAGAAGAAAATGTGGAATTGCCACTCATTTACCAGAAGATACCAAAAAGTGAAAGAAAAGAACGGGTGGAGGCGGCACTGGAACGTGTCCGCCTTTCTGGCAGGAATAAGCACAAACCGGGAGAACTGTCCGGAGGGCAGCAGCAACGAGTAGCGATCGCAAGAGCTATCGCTTCAAAGCCGTCAATATTTCTTGCGGATGAACCGACAGGAAATCTGGATTCTGAGACTGGAAAAGAGATTATGTCATTGTTCCATGAACTGCATGAGCAAGGACATACGATTGTGCTGATCACACATGACGATTCGGTGGCAAGACAGGCGGCAAGAAGTATCCATATCTTAGACGGTAAGCTGTCGGAGGTGACATTATGATTAGACAGAGTATGAAAATGGCATGGAAATCCATTGTATCGAATAAGATGCGTTCCTTTCTGACTATGCTAGGGATTATCATCGGGGTGATGTCTCTGGTTGTGCTGGTGTCGATGGCCGGCGGAACCAGTGAATCTGTCAGCAATCAGATTGCAAGTATGGGAAGCAATATGCTGACGGTTACCATTAAGGATGATAAGGGCACACCGATGAAGCTGGAAGACGTAGAGAAGCTGACGAAGAAAAAGGCAATCTCAGAGGCTGCACCGGTGGCACAAAGCAGTGTGACAGCAGCAAGTACGTATTCCGATGAGACAGCGACCATCTATGGAACGACGGGAGCTTATGTAGACATTCAGGAGCTGGAACTGTATGCCGGACGATTCTTAAAGATGACAGATGTAGATAATCATACGAATGTAGCAGTGATCAATGCGGGACTTGCGATTAACGTAATGGGAAGAATGGATGTGGTCGGAGAGACAATCAGTCTGGACGGTGTAGATTATCAGATCATCGGAGTGCTCGCAGCAGATGATAGTGATACAACGACAACGGAAAATTACGAAGCTTATATACCGTACACATCCCTGATCCGTCTGACGGATGATGTGTCGTCGGATATTACAAGCTTCTGCGTATCGGCAGCCAGTGAAAACTCCATGGACGATGCGGAAGAAGCCCTGACCAATGCAATGATGGAATGGTTCGAACAGGATGAAGATGCATTTACCGTGATCAACCAGTCAACCGTCATGGAGACAATGGAAAGCGTGAATCAGACCATGCAGCTGATGCTTGGTGGTATCGCAGCAATTTCACTTTTGGTTGGTGGTATTGGTATTATGAACATCATGCTGGTATCTGTAACAGAAAGAACCAGGGAGATAGGTATCCGTAAAGCCATCGGGGCAGGACGTAGTGTGATCATGATGCAGTTTTTAATTGAAGCATTAATGCTGAGCCTGATTGGATGTGGACTTGGAATTTTATTCTCATGGATTACAATCCTGATCATATCGAACGTCGGGGATGCGGATGTGATATATCAGATGTCGATGAATGTGGTGTGGATCGCGGTGGCGTTCTCGGTATTTATTGGTGTGGTATTTGGTATTTATCCGGCGAATAAGGCGGCCAAGAAGAAGCCGGTGGATGCGCTGAGGTATACGGGGTAGATTGTTGGTGTTTCATGCACTAGGTGGTCAGATCCCCAATTCCGACCAAAGCAGCACCCTGTGAGATTAGATGATCTCTGAATTCTTTCGTGGGATTCATAAAAATCCCTCCTTTCAGAACATTTCCGTTCATTGACTTATTTTACAATCAATTTTACAATAGAATGCAGAAGAAAGATAGTAGGAAAGGAAACTATTATGGGACGTATGATAATGGAATTGATGGAAGTAATTCAGGAAAGTGAAGGCCGGGCGGAACGGATGGTACTTACGGTTCTGGAAGGGGAAGCGGTGTCGGAGAAGGCATTGATTATAAATGGTGAAATTGTCTGGGAAAGCAGGAAAGACGGATACTTCCGCAGACATGAAGCGGACGTGAAAAATGTTACGGAAAGCGGTATTGTGACATTTGATAGTGTAAGAATTTTTTGTGATACATTGGGACAGGAGAAGCGGATCGTCATCTGCGGCGCAGGGCATGTGTCGATTCCTGTGATTAAGATTGCGGTAATGATGGACTGTGAAGTGATCGTACTGGAAGACCGGCCGATGTATGCGGATCACGCAAGACAGGCGGGAGCATCGCAGGTGATCTGTGAGCCATTTGATGAGGCACTTGATAAGATTGAGGGAAGTGCGGATACATATTTTGTAATCCTGACAAGGGGACACAGATATGATCAGATTTGTCTGGAAAAGATTGCACAGAAAGAACATGCTTACATCGGTATGATCGGAAGCCGTAGAAGAACAGCACTGGTAAAACAGAGTCTGGCAGAAAAAGGGATTGATAAAGCGGTACTGGATGCGGTTTATACACCGATTGGTCTGGATATCGGGGCGCAGACACCGGCAGAAATCGGGGTTGCGATTATTGCGGAGATTATCGAAGTAAAGAACAAAAAGAAACGGACTTACGGATATTCCAAAGAGATTATGAGAGCGTTGACTGCACCGGATGTATATCCGCAGCAAAAGATAATGGCTACGATTGTCACAAGGCACGGATCGGCGCCACAGGGGCTTGGTACCAAGATGCTGATCTGTCAGGATGGACAATGTGTGGGAACGATCGGTGGCGGCTGCATGGAAGCAAGAGTTATCCAGATTGCCCGCCTGATGGCATCAGGAGAAAACGAACAGCCAAGGATCTGTCATGTGGATATGACAGGAAATGAAGCGGAAGATGAAGGCATGGTCTGTGGTGGAGAGGTTGATGTATTTCTGGAAGTCGTCTAGAGTATGTCTTAAGAAGACCAGAAGCTATTATGCGAAAAGCAATATGACGGCAGCCGCAGACCAGGTGGAGAATAGCGCCCAGCAAACAGTAACGAGGTAATGTCGGTTAATGTCTGGGAGTGTTGACAAAAGTTATCAATAAGTCTATACTAACCTTACACTTGAGAAAAATTATCATAAACAGATAAACGTGAAGTATCAAAATATTTATAAAAATCTGTTAGCAGCAGGACACAAAAGCAGCGGATTCTGCAGATGATAATACACATAGATAAAAGGAAAAGGGAGTACAGACGATGACATTAAAAGATTTGCCAATTGGTAAAAGTGCAACGCTTGCGGCCGTAGGCGGTGAAGGGGCGTTAAGACAGCACTTTCTGGATATGGGGCTGATTCCCGGAGCAGATGTTACCATGGTAAAATATGCTCCGATGGGAGATCCGGTGGAACTGCGGATCCACAGCTATGAACTGACACTTAGACTTGCGGATGCAGATAAGATAGAGATTACGGATGTCCGGGATGAAATCAAAGTATCGGATCAGATCCTGAAAGAGAAGATTGAACATCCGGGACTTGGAGAAGGTGGAAGATACCATGAAAAGGCGGATGAGAATCCACTTCCTGAAGGGACGACACTGACATTTGCCCTGGCAGGAAATCAGAACTGTGGTAAGACGACACTTTTTAACCAGCTGACAGGAGCGAACCAGCATGTTGGAAACTTCCCGGGAGTAACCGTAGACAGAAAAGATGGAGTGATAAAGGGGCACAGCGATACGTTGGTAACAGACCTTCCTGGAATCTATTCCATGTCGCCTTATTCCAGTGAAGAGATTGTAACAAGAAATTTTGTGTTAAATGAACATCCAAAGGGAATCATCAATATTGTGGATGCAACCAATATTGAACGAAACCTGTACCTGACCATGCAGTTGATGGAACTGGATGTTCCGATGGTTCTCGCACTGAACATGATGGATGAGGTAAGGGATAACGGTGGTTCGATCCTGGTAAATGAGATGGAGAAAGCACTGGGGATTCCTGTTATTCCAATCTCGGCTGCGAAGAATGAAGGAATTGAAGAGCTTATTGAGCATGCAGTACATGTGGCAAAATATCAGGAAAGTCCGGGAAGGCAGGATTTTTGTAATGCAGACGATCATGGCGGTGCGGTACACAGATGTCTGCACGGAATTATGCATCTGATCGAGGATCATGCAAAAGAAGCGGATATTCCGGTAAGATTTGCAGCGTGCAAATTAGCAGAAGGCGACGAACTGATCTTAAAGCAGCTTAAGCTGGATGAAAATGAAAAACAGCTTCTGGAACATATTATAAAACAGATGGAGACAGAACGCGGGCTTGACCGGGCAGCCGCAATCGCAGATATGCGTTTTACATTTATTGAAAAGATCTGTAATGCAACTGTCGTAAAGCCAAAAGAGAGCAAAGAACATCTGCGCAGTATGAAGATGGACAAAGTACTGACGGGAAAATATACCGCAATCCCTTGCTTCGTCGGAATTATGGCAGCGGTATTCTGGCTTACATTCAATGTGATTGGAGCAGCATTGTCGGATATTCTGGATAATGGAATCTCATTATTGACGGATTATGTAGATCAGGCATTGACGGGCTGGCATGTTAATGAAGTCCTGCATTCCCTGGTGATCAACGGTATCTTCAATGGCGTGGGAAGTGTGCTTAGTTTCCTTCCTGTTATTGTTACACTGTTTTTCTTCCTGTCGATTCTGGAAGACAGTGGATATATGGCAAGAGTTGCATTTGTGATGGATAAGCTGCTAAGAAAGATTGGTCTGTCAGGAAGAAGTATTGTTCCTATGCTGGTAGGATTTGGATGTACGGTTCCGGGAGTTATGGCGAGCAGAACACTGCCGTCAGAACGAGACCGTAAGATGACGATTCTTCTGACGCCGTTTATGAGCTGTTCAGCGAAGCTTCCAATCTATGCGTTTTTTACAGCTGCATTTTTCCCGAAGAGGGGCGCAGTCATCATGGTAGCGTTGTATTTTGGCGGTATTTTGATGGGAATTCTGATGGCACTTTTACTGCGGGGAACGATGTTCAAAGGAGAGGCAGTACCATTCGTTATGGAACTTCCGAATTACCGTATGCCGGGAGCAAAGAACGTAGGACAGCTTCTGTGGGAGAAGGCGAAAGATTTCTTACAGAGAGCTTTTACTGTTATCTTTTTTGCAACGATCATTATCTGGTTCCTTCAGACATTTAACTTGCGTATGAATGTAGTAGCTGATTCCAAAGACAGTATTCTGGCAGTGGCAGCCGGAATTATTGCACCGGTCTTCCTGCCGCTTGGATTCGGTAACTGGAAGATATCAACGGCGCTGATCACGGGATTCATGGCAAAGGAAAGCGTGGTCTCTACACTTTCGGTACTCTTTGGAAGTACAGCGGAATTGACAGGAGCAATTACCCCGGTAGCGGCGGCAAGTCTTCTGGTGTTCTGCCTTTTGTATACACCGTGTGTTGCGGCGATTGCGTCGATTAAGAGAGAACTTGGTGCAAAATGGGCAGTGTATGTAGTGATTGGGCAGTGTGCAGTTGCGTGGATTGCGGCATTTATCGTACATCTGATTGGTACATTGGTGATGTAAAATAAAAAAATCCTGTGGATAGAAATCATATTTTCTAACCACAGGATTTTTTTTATGTATTCGTAAGAACTTGTCAAAGACTGGTTCTTTGTATATTAAATATTCCCCTTTTTATGACATTTTTCGTCATAGATTCAATACTGCCAATGCCAGATGATTTTCATAAGGCATATTAAACAACATGTTCCGTTTCTGCTACAGGCTCAACATTTTTACATCTTCCGCTGCGTCTCAGGCTTGCGAATAAAGAACCTGAGATATTGTGCCATACACTGAAGATTGCTCCCGGCAGAGTGGCAAATGGATTGGCTGCAAAGTTGGCAGTGGCAAGTGTGATTGCAAGACCACTGTTCTGCATACCGACTTCGATTGCAAGTGCGGTTGCCTTGTCATATTCCACATGGAAGAGGCGTCCGGCAAGCAGTCCGAGTCCCATACCCGCAAGGTTATGAAGGATAACGATACAAAGTACGAGGAATCCGGATGTAATAATCTTTTCTGCATTTACTGCGACAATTCCGCTGATGATCATGACGATTGATACGACGGAGATCAGTGGAAGGATGCCAGATAATTTTTCAATCTGTCTGCCGATCAGTCTTCTGAGAAGAATGCCAAGCAGAACAGGGATCAGTACGACCTTTACGACTGAGATTACCATTCCAAAGAATGATACCTGCACCCATGCACCGGCGAGTAAATATACCAGAAGCGGTGTCATAACCGGCGCAGCCAGAGTAGACGTGATCGTCATACCAACGGAAAGTGCAACGTCACCACCGGCAATATAAGTGATTACATTACTGGCAGTACCACCGGGACAGCATCCGACCAGAATCACACCAAGTGCAATATCTGTTGGCAGATGCAGGAGGACGGAAAGCCCCCATGCGATCAGTGGCATGATGGTATATTGTGCGACAAATCCGATAATAATCTCTTTTGGCCGGGTAAATACCACTTTAAAATCTCCGATATGAATGGTCAGTCCCATGCCGAACATGGCCACACCAAGGAAAATAGAAGTATAATTCGTAGTCCATGCAAATCCGTCACGCCAGAAGAAGGCGATGATAGAAAAGCAGATAATAATAATTCCAATATATTTTGTAAGAACAGAGCTGATCCGTGATAATAATTTTGTGAACTGCTCCATATATTATACCTCGTAACTGAAATTGTCGATAAGTCTTGTCTTTCCGATGTAGACTGCCATAGCGACCAGAACATCAGCATTTACAGAGTCAACAGGCTGCATGGTAAGTGCATCGACCATGGATACGTAATCAATACGTGCCAGTGGTTCCTCATTTATGATCTCACACATCGGTTCTAATACTTTAGATGCGGCGATACCGTTCTGGATCAGTTCCTGACCTTTTTTCACAGCTTTTGAAAGGCAGAGTGCAGCCTTACGTTCTTCGGCGCTTAAGTAAGTGTTGCGGGAAGATTTTGCAAGTCCGTCTTCTTCACGTACGATCGGGCATCCGACAATCTGGATATCAAAGTTCAGATCCAGAACCATTTTACGGATGATAGCAAGCTGCTGTGCATCTTTCTGTCCGAAGTAAGCACGGTCTGGTTTTACGATGTTGAATAACTTCGATACAACGGTACATACACCTTTGAAATGGATCGGACGTGTCTTACCACACAGAGTATCTGATAAAGTATCGATACTGACAAATGCGTGTGGATCGTGATACATTTCTTCCGGTGCCGGGCAGAAGATCAGGTCAGCACCGATGCTTTCACACAGTGCACTGTCGCGGTCAAAGTCTCTTGGATAAGCTTCCAGATCTTCATTTGGTCCAAACTGTGTCGGGTTAACGAAATCAGATACAACAACGATATCATTTTCCTCACGGCAGCGGCGGATCAGGCTTGCATGACCTTCATGGAGATATCCCATGGTTGGGACAAGTCCGATGGTCTTACCTTCTTTTTTCCAGTTATTTACGAGTTCTCTTGTTTTTTCAATTGTGTTTGTTACCTGCATTGGTATTCTCCTTTATTCTTTAAGATTCGGAGAGTTCTCTTCTGAATACACTGTGATCTCAAGTGATTACATGTGAAAATGTCTGATAATAATGTCTTATCTTCTTATTCCATGTCTTTTAACAGTCCGTGACGTTCATAATTGGTCACACGGCTTACCTTGTTCTCCTCATCTACGAATACAACCGCAGGTTTGTGTTTTTTTGCTTCATCTGGCGTATACTGTCCATATGCCATGATGATAATCTTATCTCCGGTACTGACGCATCTTGCAGCAGCTCCATTTAAGCAGATCATTCCGCTTCCACGCTGTCCACTGATGGTGTACGTTTCGAAACGGCTGCCGTTGTTCACATCAACGATCTGGACTTTCTCATATTCAAGAATTCCAGCAGCCTCCAGTAATGCTTCATCCACCGTAATACTTCCTACATAATCAAGCTCTGCCTGAACGACAGTAGCGCGGTGGATCTTTCCTTTTAATAATTCAAGTGTCATCTCATATATCCTTTCCTTTTAAGGAAAGACTTCAGTTAGAAAAATTCTGGTACTGAGTCTTATTTCCTAAAAATATAAGCTCATTTTTTGTAATATGCCGTCATGCAGATAATCGTACTTGGACGAATTTCGACAGGACGGTGTTCATTGATTCTAAATGTTCATTTATGAGATTCCAGTGATTCAGTTCTGAGTATGGTTCTGCCCTGGGCAGATACCGTCTCCGTCGCTAATTATAAAAAAATAGGGAAAAGATGTCAATTGATGTATGCAGAAAAATAATGAATATAAACCATTGGAGATTTTTTTGATGAGAGATTGAAAAAGCAATTTATCAGGGAAAATACAGAAAAGTTGCCACCTGCATGACCTGCAACTGGCAACTTTTCTTGCATATTTTGGTTATAATTATCTCTTTTTCTTTTCTTTCGCAAGAAGTGCAGCCCCAAGGGCACCTGCGTATCTGCCATGCTCCGTAGGGTCAACTGTCTGGCCTAGCTTCTGCGACAGAATCTTTGTAAAGTAGGTACTGTTACTGAGTCCGCCGGTCAGGATGACCTTATCCGGAAGATTCTTCTTCATGGCAAGCTGTGCCACTTTATTCGCAACAGAGTCCACAACTCCGGCAGCAATATCTTCCCGTTTCTGTCCTTCACCGATGTAGTTGATGACTTCAGATTCGGCAAATACGGTACATAAGGAGCTGATTGGAAGAACAGTTCCGGCATCGGCCATATCAAAGAGCTCCTGCAAGGTAACACCTAAGCGGTTTGCCATGATCTCTAAGAATTTACCGGTTCCGGCAGAACACTTATCATTCATTTGGAAATCTTGTACCATACCGCCGGATACAAGGATGATCTTCGTATCCTGTCCACCAACGTCAATAATCGCACATTCGTCGCCGGCCATCTCACGGCCGCCTCTTGCGTGGCAGGTGATCTCGGTAATCACATGATCAGCAAAATCTACAGCAACACGGCCATATCCGGTTGCAACAACTTTCGAATCATTAGACAGTACATCGACATTGTCATTAAGTAAACGGTCCTTAATCGTCTGACAGGTCTCTTTGCTGCTCCATCCGGTTGGCAGTACGAAATGTATGTCGTGATCTCCTTTCACAACGACTTTGGATGCCGTAGATCCGATATCAATTCCAATATAATCCATAATTAAATTTCCTCACTTAATAATAGTTTTTAACAATATTTATCCCGTCTCGGGTTGATGTCCCGCTCGATGGCGGCGATTTTTAAAATCTCTATATGATTCTCGTCAATATACGTCTGGATCATGTCCAGATCTTCTTCTTTGACAAGCAGTGAGATTCCGCAGCACTTACTGGCTACACGCGGAGTAGGAGCAATCGTAGTCTTGATTCCGGCTTCCTTCAATATCCCGTACAGACGCATCCCGTTGTCGTGATTGGGAAATAATACATAATGTTGTATCTTTTGCATGATCATTACCTCAGTATTTATTTGTTATCTAACATTTCGATAAATGCACTGATTCTTGTACGAAGCTGTCCTGCATCGCTGTCAGTGTAATCGGTCTCGATTCCAAGAACAGGGATTCCGGATTCTTTCAGAGCCTTTTCTACGAAATATCCTTCTGTATCATACAGGTTACAGAACTTCAGGTTTACATCGATAATACCGTCAACCTTGTATTCTTTCGCAAGACGTAAGATATCATCAATACGGCCTTCGTTCGGTGTAAAGCATGCACAGTTGATCTTCATGTATCTTTCAGCAAGAGCCATGTACTGGTCTTCCAGAGTGGTCTTGCTTTCGTCAACAAGATTTTCAAAATATCTGGTTCCGGTACACATTTCTTCACAGACGATTGCTGCACCACTGGTCTCTACAATATTATGAAGCTTCCAGTTTGGAATTGCAAGAGGAGTACCGGTTAACATGATACGTTTGGTTCCGGCAGGGACAACGCTTACGCCGTCTTTGACTCTCTGGTCTAATTCATCACATAATTTATTCGTCATCTGTGTGAATCTTGCAGGATCGTCATAGAATGCAATCTGTGAGATCAGGAGCACATCACATCCGCTGATCGGAAGGTTCTCATTCTTACGGAGATTATAGAGACGCTCCAGGGCTTTACGCTTGTTGTTGATTAATTTAATGCTTTCGGCCAGTTTTTCGGAAGTTACTTCATTGCCGGTAAATTCTTCGACTACATTTTTAAATGTTTCGATTTCTTCCGCCCATGCTTTGATGTCTTTGGCACGTTTCATCTGTGGAAGGTCCATTACATGTAACGGTACATCTTTGGAAAGAATCTCCCATGCTTTCTTCTTACCATCGCAGGTTGTCTCCCCGATGAACATATCTGCGATACGGAAGAATGGACAGGTACGGTCAAGACGGGCACCAACGGATGCCTTGATCAGTGGACAGGTATTAGCCGGAAGAACTTTCTCTCCGCCAGGAACCCAGAACTGGGAACCACCGCACAATCCAGTTGCAATCGCATCTGCTGCAAATACGATCTCATCCGGTACATAGACACAGAATGTGCCGAATACCTTGCCGCCCTTTTTCTGATGTTCGATCAGCTCTGCAGGGCGGATACCGTGAATATCGGCAACGACCATATTATAATAATCCATAGAATCCGGACGGTTCTCCTGCGATAAAAAGACATCCCCAAATGCCTGTGGCAGTACCGCACAAAGCTGGTCGTGCAGTTCTACATCCATACCAAGTTCTTCCCACATTTTACGATAATCAGCCATATTAAAATACCTCCTTGTTGTGTTGATGTACCCGCAGGCTTTGATATAAAAAAGTCCGGGAGTACACGCTATTGATCCGATTATATCGATAAGATAACCGTAACACTTTTGGGAGGAATGGACAATGCATACCCGTGGAATTGGTTATAGATAATTCACAAGTTCAATAGAATATATCTATAAACTCTATACTGAGAACAATTCTCGTAATCCGGCTATACAGTGGTCAATCTCTTCTATGGTATTAAAATGGCTGAATGCGAACCGGACAGTCCCCTGAGGCATGGTATGCAGAGCCTGATGTGCCATCGGAGCGCAGTGAAGTCCGACTCTTGTCATGATTCCATAATCCTGTTCCAGGGCAAATGCAATCTGGGCATTGTCATATTCCGGAAAATCCAAAGATACAACAGAAAGGCGGTCCTGAAGTGTCTTCTTTCCGGCAATATGTGCCTGCGGGATTGCCTGTATATTTTCGAGAAAATGTCTTGTAAGATCCATTTTCTTCTGATGGATGGCAGGAATTCCGGTTTCTTCCAGATAGGTCAGTGCAGCATGAAGTCCGATGATACCCGGA
Source organism: Dorea sp. (assembly GCF_977044405.1). Taxonomy (NCBI): domain Bacteria; kingdom Bacillati; phylum Bacillota; class Clostridia; order Lachnospirales; family Lachnospiraceae; genus Dorea; species Dorea sp. The sequence continues at coordinate 2,686 of NZ_CDRRQK010000037.1, read as the reverse complement.
AGATTCAGCGTGCCGCTTTCATACTTGTCTGGCAGATGGTCCGGCATCAGAAGAGAGTCGGATTGGCTTCCGGTTCCACCTGCAATCAGGGGAGTCAGATCGTGATTCAGCGCCTCGGAGACTAAAAAGCCACCAATTCCCTGAGGTCCAAGAAGTCCCTTGTGTCCGGTAAATGCAAGAAAGTCAATATTACATTTTTGCATATCAATATCGACAGAACCGGCACTCTGGGCAGTATCTACAGCAAAAAAGAGATGATGCCGCCTGCATATATCGCCGATTTCCCGGATTGGAAGGATTGTTCCGCAGACGTTAGAAGCATGGAGCATGATGACTGCTTTGGTGTTGTGCCGGATCAGTTTTGTGACAGATTCCGGGTGTGTTGTGCCGTCCGTTTCGGCAGGAATCATTGTGTAATGGATGTTTTGCAAAGTAAGCTGTTCAAGTGGGCGCATTACTGCATTATGTTCCAGGCTGCTGACCAGTACATGGTCTCCGGGTTTTAACAGTCCCTTGATCAGATAGTTAAGGGAATAAGTAATCCCAGGCGTAAAGACGACGCATCTGGAATCCGGTGCATGAAAAAGCTTTGCAAGCTGCATACGGGTCAGAAGCACCTGGCTTTCCAGTTCATAGGCACCTTCGTAATTCCCCCTGTTGATATTGAAAGCACCGGACTCTAACAGTTTAGACATAGAGGAAGCAACACCCGGAGCCTTTGGCCAGGAAGTGCTGCCGTTGTCAAAATATATTTTTTGTTCCATAGAAAAACCTCCGTGATGGTGAGATATAGCCGGGGAGACTTTTGGAATATGTGTTGCGATGGACTTAAGCATAAAAAGACTCGGACGGCATATTGATATGAGTATTGTAACAGATTTTATATCAGAGTGAGACTGAAAAAAGCATAAAAAAAACAAATAGATTATATAGAAAAGAGTGATAAGATAGCACGACTTATCAATATTTCCTATTATATAAAAAATAAGATAGGTGGTATGATAGTCATATGAGAAAAATTTATCAAAATATAAAGTGTACGGAGGTATAAAAAACAATGGAATTAATTAAAAATCTTCCAGAGGTATTCGAAGAATTTGCAGAACAGCGTCAGAAATCATTTCTGGCAATGAAGGGATTAAAAGATCAGGGAGTTCCGGTTGTGGGTGCGTATTGTACATATTTCCCGGCAGAGATCGCAAGAGCAATGGGGGCAGTTACCGTCGGATTATGTTCGGTATCAGATGAGACCATTCCGGATGCAGAGAAAGATCTGCCAAAGAACTTATGTCCATTGATCAAATCAAGCTACGGATTCGCTAAGACTGACAAATGTCCATTCTTCTATTTTTCAGATGTAGTAGTTGGGGAAACTACATGCGACGGAAAGAAAAAAATGTATGAATATATGTCAGAATTTAAAGATGTATTCGTAATGGAACTTCCTAATACACAGAGCGAGATGGCACTGCAGTTATGGAAGAGTGAGCTGATCCGCTTCAAAGAATATCTGGAGAAGAAATTCGGTGTAGAAATCACAGACGAAGCAGTATTAGAAGCTGTAAAAGAAGAAAATAAAGTACGAAAAGCCATGAAAGATCTGTATCATGTAATGGCACTTGATCCAGCACCGATCAAAGGTGGAGATCTGTTCAAAGTATTATACGGAAGCGGATTCAAATTCGACCGTAAGGCGATTCCAGCAGAGATTGAAGCCATGAAAGAGAAGATTGAAAAAGAATATGCCGAAGGAAAGAGACTGGATAAGATGCCGCGTATCCTGATCACAGGATGTCCGATCGGCGGCGCAACTGAAAAAGTAATCCGTGCGGTAGAAGATAATGGTGGAGTTGTAGTAGCATTTGAAAACTGTAACGGAGCAAAATCATTTGACAAATTAGTAGATGAAGAGAATCCTGATGTATATGATGCACTGGCAAGACGTTATCTGAACATCGGATGCTCCGTTATGACACCAAATCCGAACAGACTGGATCTTTTGGACCGTCTGATCGACGAGTTCAAAATAGACGGTGTCGTAGAGATGACACTTCAGGCTTGCCATACATATAATGTAGAGTCACTTGCAATCCGTAAGTTTGTGAATGAGAAGAAAGGAATTCCGTATATTAATGTGGAGACGGATTATTCACAGGCAGATATTGGGCAGTTGAATACACGAATTGCTGCGTTTATTGAGATGTTATAGGTGTTTAATGTTACTATTTCATTGTGGCCTCTCGGTCCATGAGAAAGTGTATGAAATAGTTGGAGGCGTAACCGTGGTAACTTCCCCCGGTAATATCATAAAAGAGCCACCAGGGACACTAAAAAAGCCAGAAATTCACGTCCCCGTGGCTCTTCGTAATCAGATTATCTATGAAAAACGTAATAAACGTAGCATTTTTTGTTTTTCGCTATTTTAGAATATCACATGGACACGAAAAGTATTGCTTTTAATAAAACTTCCGGGGTAAGCATCCTCGGTTACGCCCTTCGTTTGATACATTAAGTATCGCCTTCCAGTCACGACTTGCGTATGCCTTGGTATAAGGGCTAGGTAGCATTCGGAATGAGGCTTAGAAGTAGTTAGAGAGTCTGGATTCCCGTTAACAGAAAGCAAATCCACTGTTTGAGACGAACGTCGAGTTTGGGTTTGCTTTCTGTTGCTTTTAGGGAATTCAGG
>NZ_CDRRQK010000036.1:0-21269 GCF_977044405.1 Dorea sp. | reverse complement strand
GGTTGTAAATGGAATGGCTTTCGTCTGTTAAATCTACGATTTTTCCATTTTCTGTAATGGAAAATTCAATCGCTTTTGCACCGTCTGTCAGATAACCTTCCGGTGCTTTTGTTTCCTCCAGTTTGTATTTACCATATGGAAGTAAATCTGTTGATGTTATTGCAATACCATCAATCCCTGTCTGAATCATCTTAACTGTCTCATTCCTTTTGTATAGCTTTCCTTCTACCAGAACCGGATTCTCGTTCAGAGAAATAATTGCAAATGCAGTATCTTTTAATGTGGCACTTCCCTGTGCTTTGGTATCTTTTGTCTCTAAATCACGTTTCTGAATCTTCACACCACCTCGGATTACCTGGTCAGATACGGAATACTGATTGTTTCCGGAAAGAACTGCAAGTTCTCCGTCCTCTGTGATCTGTGTCAGATACATTCCTTTTATCTGCTCTGTGTTGTCCCCTGCCTGCATATAAGCTCCGTCAAGTAAATATCCGTCTGGTGCTTTTGTCTCCTCAACAGTCAGTGTTCCAAGTGGTAATACGCTTTTTTCATTCTGAGTGTAAAATGCATCTCCCGATACTTTGTAAGCATCTGACAGTTTTGTCACATAATGAATACTTCCGTCACTGCTCTTTTCTGCCACCGTTTTTGTACCCCAGGTACGTGTTGCTTTCTCTGGTAAGTTATCTTTTGTATAAAATCCGTCATAATAATGCCAGGTAAACTCTGCTCCTGACAGTGCTGCATTTCCCTGTGCGGTTGCTTTTCCTGTCTCCATATCAAACTTAAACAGATCTACCAATGTCTCTGTTACTTTCGGAACATCGGAAACATTTAATACAGCTGTCTTTCCGGCTTCAACTTTCAGACTGCGTACTGTCGTATCCAGCTTATATCCTTTCGGTGCAGAAAGCTCTTTGATATAAACAGTCCCTGCAGTCACTTCAACTTCATTTGTCTCACCATTCTCATTTGTTGTAAGCGTTCCAATCTGCTTACTGCAATTCTGGTCTGAGAATATGCCAAAAGTTGCTCCGGCAATGGAATACATTGCATTTGCTTTTGTGATACTTTCATTTGCTGTAGTCTTTTTTACCTTCGCATTTCCGACATTCAGTTCTGCCCAAAACTGTCCGAGATCCTGTCCTTCGCCAGTATAGATATATCCACCACATTTATAGCGACCTTTGTTCGCCTGTACAAATGCTCTCGCTCCTGCATACACTTCATTCTGAATATCCTGCGAAATCTCAGAATATGCAGCTCGTACATTATCACACTGCCAGCCTAACTGTTCACTGAGTCTCTGCCATACCACACACTGTTCCAACAGATATCCCTGATTCGCATTCAGGTTACTGTGACTGCCCCTATACTGCTTTACATATTCCAGTGACAATGCCACATCTTCAATCTGTGCAGCACTCATGCTGGAACTTGCATCGTGTCTGGTTTTATACCCATTCTTGAATCCAGTGTTAATATCTACACAATAGGCGGTTTCACCCTCTACTTTCATGTGACCTTCATTGAATGTAGAATGAATGGTTCCATCATTCATCACATGTTCAATATATCCGACTCTCTCTGAGGATTCCGTCCAATACTGTGTTTCCGCTGCCTGAACTGTTGAAATCGGTAATGCGGTTAAAATCGTGGTCAGGGCAAGAATTCCTGTACACACTCGTTTCCATATCTTCTTCATTTTCTACAATTCCTTTCTTTTCAATCATAAAAAGACGTCCGTCTGGAACGCCTGCTGTTGCTTTATGCTGTTTGCTCCCTGCTGTCATGCAGGGTATGGGAATCTCTGACCTGCCGAAAGAGAAGATGTTCCCGGCTCTTTATTGTCTTTTCGGCTGGTAATCTGCTGGTAAACCAAAGGGGTAGGGTGTGGGGAGGGGAAAACAGAAATAGGCTGATTTCTCATTGCCCCCCCAACGGATAGACTTCTCCCTTGGTGTCAAATTACCTATCGTTCCCTGCTTTTTTCCCGTTTCCGGTATAATTCCAGTGCTTTGATAATGGTTTCTTCCATTTTCTGCTGTGAAGTTCCCGACGGAAAGTATTTTTTCAGTCGGTTCTTCGGGATTTTCCACTGCTCTACCTGATTTGGCTTCTCTTCTGCCATAATTGACAGCAAAACATCTTCATTCAACCTTCCCTCTGCTGAAAATTTACGGATTTTAATTGCCTGTGCATGACTTGGGGTACAAGCCTCCGACTCCATGGTGTCGTACAATATCTCCTGTTCCTCTTTCGGCAAATAAGACAGCTCCACCGCCGGACGCATAGAAATCTTTTTGTCATCGACCATTTCAAGGATTTCCGGTATCAAATAGGTTAATCGAATATATCTTCTGATTTGGTCTTTACTTTCTCCAACCTGCTCACCTAATAATTCATCAGAGCGTTTCCCTTTCAACTTTGTCGCCAGTGGCGACGAAGTTAAATCGGTTCTTTGTCCCTGTCTTTTCATTGCTTCTAATTTCATTTTGTAAGCAAATGCCTTTTCTGATGGTAAGATTTCTTCTCTTTGAAGATTGCTGTCAACCATGACAATGACTGCTTCATCATCACTAAGATTCCTTACTATACAAGGCATATTCTCAAATCCTGCCAGTTCACTCGCCATTTTTCTACGGTGTCCGGAAATCATTTCATACCCACCTGTTGGCTTTTCCCTGACAAGTGCTGGAACTAATACGCCATGATTACGCACGCTTTCGATAGTTTCCAACATCTTATCATCCATTTTTACCTTAAACGGATGATTCGGGAAATCTGTAATTTCATAAATAGAAATATCTTTTACATACTCCTGATCCTTATGTCCCAATAAATGCGAAACACCTTTTGAATTAAAGCTATTCTTCAGCAAAATAGTTGCATAGGTATTTCTCAACTGGTGAAAATGAATATCAGGCAAATCCAAGGATTTCAACATGTCTTTATCGTTTTTCTTCGGTAAATTGATTCCCTTCGCTAGATTTGTTGCCAGTACATTTTTGTTAAATGCATACTCCAATGATGTTTTCATGATCGTCCTGACATTTTTCGCAACTGATTCATACTTCTCTGCAACTGCATTATATAATTTTCTGATATACCCCTGATTTAGTGTAGACATATACATCTTTCCAATCTGTGGAACAATGTAATTCTTAATGGCACTTTTGTAAGTTGTATAAGTGTCGTCTGTTATTCGGGGACGCATAATATCTTCCAACCAGAAGATCATAAACTCCTCTACCCGGATTTTTCCATACACAATATAGATTCCGGTATGTAGCTGTCCGATTACTTCATCACGAAATCCATATCCATTTTTGATTGTTGTCACCGAATAGACCTTATATTCTACATATTTCTTAAAGTCAAAGGTCTTATGCATGGCTAATATCGCTTATTTTTATGTTTCTTTTCGCTAATAGTGAGTCTCTCTACCTCTCATTTTTCTTTCGACACTTCAACGCCATTCGGATATTCAATCGTAGTCCTTTTCTTCTCCGCATTTTCCATTGACAGCAGTTCCATACAGGTCGATACTTGTGAATCTTCCTTCCCGGGATTCTGAAACTTTTTTATCATTTACAAATTGTAATATATTGTTTGCCAGTTCATATGGATTTTTCATGTTCTATTTCCCCAGTCTGCGTATCTTTTTTTCGCATACATTCTACATACATCAATGCAATTCTTGACGGCAGCAATTTCGAATGTCTGATCTTCCATCCATGTGCTCTAAGCCAGGCAACATATTCTTGCCCTGTCCACTGATGTTCAAAACTGATTCCGGCAATTTTTAAGATCCCTGCCCAGAATCTGCCGGGAATTCCCGATTTGTGTCCGACAAAATTCGGCGCAATTAATAATCCGTCCTTTCGTAAAACCCTGTCAATTTCTTTTAAAGCCTTTTCCGGTTCTGGCATAACATGCAGCGCATTTGCAATTATAACCACGTCAAATGTATTGTCTTGATAAGGCAGCTGCACCGCATCTGCCACCTCAAATATCAGTTTATCAGAATATTTTCCTTTCATGGCCTCACGGATCATTCCTTCCGAATAATCCGTTGCCACCATGCGTTTTGAAACATCTGCAACATGTTTTGCTAAAAGTCCTGGTCCAGTCGCAATTTCGAGTACTTCTTTTCCTTTAATCTGTTGCCGGATACGTCTGTACATATAGCCATAATATTTCCGGTCAGCCCGCATTGCCTTTTCATAAATTGGTGCATACAAATCCCATATTTTTTTATTCATATATCTCTCCACTGTTCTTTGCATTAATTAGTTTTATCTAACTTTAATATACGGGATTTTTTTCTGCAAAACAAGCTTTTTTATTTTCCAAGCACCACCGATGCCTTAATTTCTTTTTCATTACCGCTCAGATCGTATGCTCCACCATCTTCTACCCTGATATGTACTTCATACAATGTATTCTCAGACAGTTTCGCCGGTTCTGTTCCATTTTCTTCTTGGATATGCCATAACTTCGATGGTACTTCTTTTAATGTTCCGTCACTTGTGTAAGCGTACAACTTGAATTCTTTCGTACTTCCCGATATTCCCTTCATCCGGAATGCAACTTCTGCATCTGACGTAATCCGGTCTACGGTTACTGTATTCAGCCAGCTTGCGACTTCTCCTTTTCCGCCTGCCGAAGCATACGTTTCCTGTGACATCACATTTCTCTGAGCCTTATCCAGATCAAGCTTACGGTATGGAATCTCCGGCAGATAGACGAATCTGTCCTGCAGTCTTAACAGTTCCAGACATCCGGTCGGGCAATATAAAGAATTGCCGCTGCTTCCTGCATACATGCCAATCGCCATATTGTTATACCCTGGTCTGCTCGCCACGTCCATAGAAAATGCGGTCTTCCCGGTCTCAAAATCCAGTGCGATATACTGCCACATGCCACTTTTTACGTCCTGTACATATCCGTAAATGTATCCCGTTGCTGTCGAAAGCTTCATCATCGAAGTTTCCCTGATATCATCCCTGCACCAGATGCTCTTCATCTTATAGCCATCTTTTGTCTTCACGGTATCAACACGTTCCACACCCGGCATGATCATCTGATTACCTTCTTTGAGCCAGTTCACATCGTAAATGTTGGCGTAACTTTGTACGGAAGAATCGTTGTCCGCTTTTGCAAGATTCGCACTTCCCGCACCGAACCAGTTACATACGACTGTACTGACCGTGTCGTCACCATTGTCATATACGATTGCGGAATTCTCAACTGATACCTGCATATCCTCTGCAAGCTCATCGATGACCGGATGACTTGCTACTTTTTCACCGGTCTTCATATCCAGTGCGATCAGATTTACCGGATTCTGGTTGTCGGTAAACATCACAAGATTTTTAGAAAGAGATGGTGAACATCCACTTCCCCACGCAAGTCCTCCGCCGGTTGTCTCATCTCCTTTTTTACTGTCTTTTGCACCGACGCTTTCATATGGTGTCTGCCACACTTTTTTTACTCCATTTTCTGCCTGCAGCAGATAACAGTTCTGATTGGTTAAGATTACTGCGCCTTCTTTAGACGCTGCGATACCATTTTCCGCTCCTTCTCCAGGTTCCAGATCATAGACGAATACGGAATTCGCAAGATCTGCTTCTCCTCCATTCAATATCGTATCGATAGCAGTCCGGGAGATATAACCGATTGCTCCCTGCTGTTTCCGGTCCGGATAGATTCTGAAACCGCCGGTTGCAAACCAGAGATTACCGTCATAGTCAAAGACAACAGACAAAAGATTCTGATCCAGAGTCTTCCCAAGCACCGATTCCGCAACCGCTTTGATGTCAATATCCAGTACTTTTTCAAATTCCGGGAGTACATTTCCACTCTCATCGGTTGCTTTTAACATCAATACATGGTTATTACTTGTCGGGCATACGAGTCTGTTGCTCTCATCTACAAATGAATAAGAACTCTGGATCACATATCCACCGCCGTCATGTTTTGCCGGTGAATAATACCCCATTGTCGTCGTCTCTTCCGCGTTAATATCACGGATTGCCAGACCTCCTTGTAATGGAACCACAGCATGTCCATAAGAATCAAAGAAGATCGCCGGTGAAGCATTGGCATTCACCGTCTCATAGGACACATTGATCTCCGGATAGATTGCCAGCGGCAGGATTTCATCTGTAGAATCGGTATTATAACAGTCGTGATGAATGTTCGTATCTCCTTTTACCATATACGGATTCTCGTCAATGACTTTACTGGTAAGTGGTTTGACCGGCATCGCGTTTGTAAGTTTTGCTGTGTTTTCTGTATTTTCTGTCTTCTCCTGCTTTGTCTCTTCTTTCTGTGATCCGCCTGATGTACATCCGGTCATCAAAGATACACTCAGTAATAACGCTCCTATTGTTAAGATTCTCTTTTTCATAGCTCATCTCCTCCTTTATATCCCTGAGCCTCTCCTGCGCTCATACCATACAGTAAGCCCTTCTTCAAACATCTCATCTTCGATCGGTTCCTTAAAGAAATACTCCACCCTGAGTCTGAATGCGTGCAGGGAAAAATCCAGATCACTACACCAGATAATTCCGCATTGTGGACAAAACATACGCATATGTTCTACTGCATTTAATCCCTGTACCCCCGACAATGCAATCAGCACACTGGTCGGCGTAATCTCTTCCACCCGTTCAAAGAATTTTTCCTGATCCTGATAATATTCCACCTGTGGAAATACATTCCTGTTCATACAGAATCTTACGATCCGGTCTGCATAGCGCAAACCATTCTTTTCTTTATCCGATACAATTATAATTCGATACACTTGCTCTCCTTCCTTCTTCAAATCATCCACAATTGCCGTTTCTAAAATACCAACCTGGCCACCGACCATTTCATGTGTTCCTGAAATCTTTTGACTTATTGTAATTTCATTATAAAAATGCCGGCATCTTTTTCAATGCATCTGTCACGAAGTGCCCTGAAATGACACGAATGGTATATCTGACACATAGTCTGACACAAAATTTCATGGTATACTTATACTACAAAAGGAGGGGATTTCCTTGCTGATAGCAATTGTTGATGACATAAAAGACGAGCGTACGCTTCTAATCGAGCGCATTACAAAACAGCTAAAGAAGCGCAGCATCCACGCTGACTTTTTTGAATATGAAAATGGAGAAGCATTCCTTACTGCTTCGAAAACCCGGCATTTCACCGTTATATTCCTGGATATTTATATGGATCGATTAAATGGAATTGATACTGCAAAAGAATTTCGCAGATATGACAAAGACTGTTTGTTGATTTTTACAACGACCTCGACCGACCATGCGTTAGAAGGGTTTCAGGTACGTGCCATGCATTATCTGGTAAAACCATACACCGAACATGACATTTCCGATCTGATGGACGAAATCCTGATCCGTATACCGGCACCGGAAAAATATATAGAGATTATGGTAAATGGAAGTACGGTTCAGATTCCATATAAAGACATTGTATATGCAGAACATTTTTCTCATATGATACATATTCACACAGCAAACCAAAAGATTCTGATCACCAGACAGTCTTTCGGAGATTTTACGTCTCCTCTTAAGTCCGATGCCCGTTTTTTCATCTGCGGCCGCGGTGTCGTAGTTAACCTGGAACATGCGATTGATTTTGACGGAACTTCTTTTATACTGGATAATCAGGAACATGTTCTGGTCAGCCGGAAGCTTATCAAGACTGCCAGACAGACATTTATGGATTTTCTATTCCAAAGGGGGCCGGCTTAAATGAACACAATACTTCAACCAATTCTGGAACTTACCGTTATCATTCCCGGTATGCTCTTAGCTTATCTCCCGGTGAGATCTTATATCCACACCGGCAGTCATAAGTCTTTTTCAGATGCCGGAACAGATCATGCAGATCCGGCATTTTTGAACCTTTTGCTCTGGCTGGTTCCGCTGCTTGCTATCGTCTCGATTCTGGGTGGGGCGATCTGTTATCACTGGAATCTTTCCACTGCATGGATTCTTTTTCCACTGCTGCCTTGCCTTTTTCTGCTTTATCACAAGACACTCCGGATCTCCATCTGGAAATCCGTCAGTGTATTTCTTGCAGTCTGCGCTGTCTTCGCCTGTGTAAACAGCTTATCCAGAGCCATCAGTGCACTTCTTATGATGCCGGAAAAACCTGCTGCCGGAAGTCTGCTTGGATTCTTATGGCAGCATCCTGACACAACCGGAATTCCTCTGTGGTTCTGTACCAATGCCGGATTCTTCTACAACCTGATCTGCTGGATCTTCGTTCTTGCGGCCTGGTATCCTGCCTCCCACGCAGTCCGTACTATGATGGAAGACGACAACTTCGCCCAGACCTGGTATGTGTTCTGGATGATTCCGCTCTTATTTACCGGGCTCAATCTATTCATGGTGCCCAGATATAAAGGTACGCTTTATACCGGACGTATCCTGCAGGGATATATTATCATCAGTCTTGTACTCCTTGTAATCCTTGCACTTTTTTATACCATGTTCCTTCTGATGGCGATCAGTCTGAACCGTAATGCCAGACTTCAGCAGGAGAATCATTTTCTGTCGCTTCAAAAGCAGCGCTATGACACCCTCCTTGCAGCGATCGAGGAAGCCAGACACGCAAGACATGATCTCAGACATCATTTTGTCCAGTTATCTTCCCTGGCCGAACAGGGGGATCTGAAAAAGATCAGGCAGTACCTGGAAAATGCTACCAATAAGATTCCGGATCTCGATATGCATTTTTGCGAAAACCGTGCGGCCGACAGCGTCATCGGATATTACTGTGCACTTGCCAAAAGAGAAAATATACCGTTTCATGCACAGACCGACCTTCCTGCAAAAATTACTGCTGACGAAATCGATATGTGCCTTGTTCTTTCCAATCTGCTGGAAAATGCACTGGAAGCCAGCCTAAAAACCTCTGCCGCCAAACGCAGCATTAAGATCTCGGCTTATCTGCACTCACCGCATCTGCTCCTGATCCAGGTTACCAATCCTTTTGATGGAGAGATTCATGAAAAGAATCATGTCTTCCAGTCTTCCAAGCGCCATGGAAACGGAGTCGGCATCCAGTCTGTGCGGCGCATAGCTGAAAAAAACGGCGGTGCCAGTACATTTACATATGAAGACGGCATCTTTTCTGCTAAAATTATGTTGAGAATATAATATACAAAAACCAGAATCACTTCTACATTTTCGTGATTCTGGCTTATTATGATATGCAGTCCGGACCAAAATATCTTTTCCCCCGACTTAATTCCATGGATTATAAAAACGTCCAAATCTTACTGTCACAACAGCACTGATTGTAAGCAGCAGGATTCCGATTACAATCACTAAGACATCCATCTTCGCAAACGGCCGCTTCGTATACCATGTCCTCTTTGGATGTTTGCCAAACCCTCGAAGCTCCATCGCGTTCGATATGGTATCGATGCGGTTGAGGCTCGTTAATATCAGTGGAAGTAAAATGCTGACCGAGTTTTTTATTCTTACAAAAAACTTCTCATTTTTTCCAAGTTCTACACCCCTTGCCTGCTGCGCCTGGCTGATGCTGTGATAATCACGCTGGATATCCGGAATATATCGAAGTGCGATCGCCACAGAATAGCCGATTTTGTAAGGAATGCCAATACTGTTCAGGCTAGCTGCAAATTCACTTGGATTCGTAGAAGAAATAAATAAAATCGCAACCGGCAGCGCTACAAAGTATTTCATTGATATATTAAGCTGGTAAAATAACTGTTCAGCGGTCAGATCATATCTCCAGAACAGGTGACATAATACATGCCGTGTCCCATACAGGTTCGTTCCCTGTCCCGGATCAAATATGAAGATAAATAAATTATTAAGTGCCAGAAAAATCAGCATAAATACCAGTATGAATTGTATTTCACTGATTTTTATTTTGCTTAGCTTAAAGGCTGCCAGACTTACTGCAAATAATCCAATCAGGATCCATGTATTATATGTAAGCATACTTGCAAAAGTAAACAGCAAAAAGAAGATCAGCTTGGTAGTTCCGGTCAGTCTGTGTATCACACTGTCCTTGGGAAGATAATTTAACACGGTCTTAGCTGACATAACTACGCACCTCCCTGTCTTCTTTTATAAAGCATTCCACCAATGCTTCCGGCGGGGTAATCCCGCACCGTTTTGCCAGTGTAAAAAGGCTGGTTTCTTTTAATGCGGCCCGACTGATCAGCTCCTGGTCACACAATACTTCTGCCGGACTTTTTTCTGCAATCAGTCCTCCGTCCGAAAATACAAATGCACGTGAAGTATATTCCAGCATCAGATGCATGTCATGTGTAACCATTACGATCGTAACTCCGTCGTTATTTAACCGCTTCAAAAATTCCATGATCTCTGTATAGTGTTTCAGATCCTGTCCTGCTGTTGGTTCGTCCAGAATGATCATCTCCGGATCCTGCACCAGTACACTTGCAATGGTCACTCGTTTTTTTGTCCAAAGCTAAGTGCTGACACAGGCCAGTTGCGGAACGGATACAGTCCACAGATTTTTAATGTTGCTTCCACTTTCCTTCGGATCTCTTCTTTGGTGAATCCCTGTTTTTTCAGACTCAGTGCTACTTCATCGAAGATCATCGGTTTGGATATCATCTGATTTGGATTCTGCATGACATAGCCGATATGTTGTGCACGGTGTCTTATATTTTCTTTTAACAGATTCTGTCCATTCAGCAGGATTTCTCCTGTATCCGGTGTTTCAAATCCACATATCAATTTGGCAAATGTAGATTTTCCTGCTCCATTCTTACCGACAATACTTACCATCTCTCCCTTTCGGATCGATAAGCTGACATTTTCTAATATCTTTTTATCTTCGCTATATCCAAACTCCAGATTTTTTACTTCCAAAAGGATATCGTCTTTTCCGGCATTTTCTTTCTCTGTATACATTTCAAACCACTGCTGCAGCTTCTTCTTATCTGTTTCATCCAGAAGCATCGATTCCACATGAGCCGGTTTCTTTTCTTCTGTAATCTCAATTCCTGCATAGCGCATTGCAGTCAGATACAGTGGTTCACGGATTCCTGTCTCTGTAAGCAGACTGGTTGCCAGTAATTCATCTGGTCTTAAATCTGCAAGGATTTCTCCTCCTTCCATCAGAATAATCCGGTCCACATCCCGCCATAATACATCTTCCAGACGGTGCTCTATAATCACTACGGTCGTATCTGTTTTCTGCTGGATTTCTTCTATCAGTTCCATTGTCTGCTTTCCGGTTGCGGGATCCAGACTTGCAAGCGGTTCGTCAAACAACAGGATTTTCACCTGATTTACCATGACTCCTGCCATGCTTACGCGTTGTTTCTGTCCACCTGACAGCTCATACGGGGCATACTCCAGATGGTCTTCCATTCCTACCAGTTCTGCAACATGCTGTGTAATTTCTTTCATTTCTTTCTGCTGCATACATGCATTTTCCAATGCAAATGCGATGTCTTCCCCTACCGTCAGTCCGATAAACTGGCCATCCGGATCCTGCAATACGGTTCCTACATGAGCCGACAGTTCAAATATACTGCTCTGCCTTGCATCCACTCCATCTACAATTAACGTACCTTCACTTTTTCCCGGATTGGAATATGGATTCAGTCCATTGATACACGAAGCCAGTGTACTCTTCCCGCACCCCGATGGTCCGGCGATCAGAATACGCTCTCCCGGATATATATCCAGATTAATATTCTTCAGTGTCGGTCTTTTCTGCACCCTGTACTGAAACGAATAATTTTTAAAAGAAATGATTGGCGAATCTGTATTTTTCATTCATTTCTACCTTTCTCTATCTATTCTTCCATGTCCAAAGACCCGGTCTTTACAATGGTCTTTGAACAAGAAACAAGTAACAGTCCGCCTACTACAACTCCTGTAAGCATGTTAGAAGCTGCCGCAAACATTCCCTGTAAATATACTTTATTGGCCGGTTCTGCATAGATCAGTATATCCAGAGTCGGTGCGATAAAGCCCCATGCGATTGCATGTGCCACGATATTCACCAAAGCAAATAATACTTTTTTCCCGGCTCCAAAATCTCCGTCCTCTATTCTGATCTTTTTGGCACTACATCCGATCAGCAGACCGGCAAATGCTGATGCAAGCCCCCAGCTCCACCACGGACTTCCTCCCCACGACAGATCCATAAGGGTATGACCGACAAGACCGATCAGACCTCCCGCCATAGGTCCATACATCACTGCAAACAGTGCAAGCACCGCATACTGAAGGCTGATCTGCGTATTCGGAACCGGACTCGGTATTGCAACAAAACGCCCCAGTACCAGAAACAATGCCGCACCAATTCCTACTGCTACTACAGTTTTTATACTACTGATTCCTTTCATATTTTTTCCTTTCATAAGTCTCTTTTTCAGACACGCTCTAAGCGCATATATAGTATATGGACTTCCCGGAGTTTTTTCAAGTTATAAAACTTCACTTCATTGTATTTTATTCCACTCTGTAGTAACATGAATTTATCAGAATATTCTTTGCTCATCTAAGGAGGTACATATATTGAAAAAACTCAGAATATTATGGGGTATTTTAAAGCATACCCACGCGGACCGGATACTGCTTGGCTTTGTCCTCTTTCTTCTTGTGGACGCCGCCGTCATACAAATTGTCGAGCCGGACATCAACCGTTACGGGGATGCTCTCTGGTATTGCTATGCCGTGATCTCGACTGCCGGATTTGGAGATATTGTTGCAGTAACATTCATCGGTAAGGCCTGCTCGGTTCTTCTTACCATCTATACGCTCTTTGTCGTTGCGATTGTTACCGGCGTGGTTGTCAATTTTTATACCCAGCTGGTGGAATTACAGCGAAAAGAAACCCTCGCTGCATTCATGGATAAGCTTGAACGGCTCCCGGAGCTTTCGAAAGATGAGCTTGAAACCATATCAAGGAATATTAAGAGATACCGTTAATATACCCGATCTGCGCATTAACCAACCATATTCTCTTGAACAAATTTCGCTCTTCCAGAGTGTGCCTGAAAATGTTTTCTGCAAGATATAATGAAATACCAAAAGTAAAAGAGATAACAATTCAGCAATCCGGGGTTCTTTCTTAGCTTTTATATCTTTGTAGTTCAAAAAGAACCCCATCCGCATTCATATGCTATCTCTTTTATATCATCTTTTTTTTATACATAACTACAACACCGGCACCACACATCATAAGTAATATCCAGATGCCTGCATTTTCTTCATCTGCTGTTTTGGGACTTCTGGTTGTCTTTGCCGCTGCTTCGCTCTTGTTTTTATTGCTGGCGGCTGATGTTGTCAGCGTATTTCCTTTTGTCTGTGCTCCTCCGGCAGGATCTTTTGAATTTCCTGAATTTTCACCGTTTTCTTTTTCCGGTGTTTCTGGATTTTCCTTTTCCGGTTCTTTCGGATCTTGCGGATTCTCTTCTTCCGGATCTTTTTTCGTCGTCTGGATCATACGTCTGGATTCTGCACTTGCCGCAATTTTATCTTTTCCCTGTTCAAAAAATGCGATCAGTGCCTCATCACATGCAGAAAATTCCCCCGCTTCTTCTACTGCTGCCATCTCCGGATATGTCTCGGATACTGCCAGATAATTATTCATCGCAACTGTGTATTCCTGGTTCTCATCCAGTTCTTTCTCTCCTGTTTTTATGGATAAGATTCTGTTTCCTTCATCCTGCGCCGGAGCATATTCTACCGTTATGCCGCCGATCTGCAGATAACTTCCACTATCCTCCGGCCATGCATCCCAGTCACCGCTTTCATTTGCTGCAATGGATTTCTTCTGAATCTCAACAGATATTTCGAGCATGTCTTTTATCTGCTTTCCGGTCAGCTTCTTCGTTATAATATAATTTCCATACGGACTGATACCGATCACATCCCCGTATGTCACTGTTCCCGCATTTACAGATGCACGGATTCCACCTGCATTTTCAAATGCAATATCGGCTCCCGTTGCCTCCAGATATGCATCCGTTACTACATTTCCAAGATTCGTCTGATCAATTCTCAGATGCTCCCATACACCATCCAGATCCACCGGGGTCTCCCCGACTTCACGGCTGAGTACGACTTCATTTTCCGCTTTAATTACATCCAGTAATTCCGTAACTTCCGCATTTTTTTCATAGTTCAGTGACTGTGTATAATCTACCGGTGTCTTCTGTACCGTTGTAGTTACCTGCCCCTGCTCATCCATCGTACAATCCAGATTCATAAGGCCCGCTTCTGTCAGATAGTAACCACTTTCAGATACATATGCGGTCGAGCCATCCGGTGTCGTAACGGATGTATTGACCTCGATATGCTCATGTCCGCATAACCACAGGTTCACGCCGTCCACCTGCTTTGCAAGTCCCTCCGGATCGTAAGTATGGGAAAGTGCGATCACTACATCACAGCCTTCCTGCTTTAACTTTGCAGCTTCCTGCTTCGCATATGCCACTTCATCTGTAAATGTAAGTCCTGCTACATTAGACGGTGTCGTTTTCTGATACATTGCCGGATCAATTACGCCAAACACACCTATTTTTAAGGTCTTCCCATCCTTTGTTACTTCTTTTATATAACTTTCCTCATCGAAAAACGGGGTCCCGTCTTCATTCACTACATTACCCGCCAGCATCTTAAGCCCCGACATCTGTCCCAGTTCTTTTAACCGGTCTTTTCCATAGCTCCAGTCATGATTCCCCGGTGTCATGGCATCATAGCCACATGCCTTGATAAGTCTTGCTACCGACTCACCCTGTACAACTGTAGCAACCGACTGCCCATGGAAGGTATCTCCGCTGTCTAATACAAGTGCTCCATCTCCTTCACTTGTAAAGCTTTGGATGATTCCAGCCAGCCTGTCCATACCGATGAAACCGCTTTTTTCATCTTCCTCTATCCTTGCATGGATATCATTGGTCTGGACAACACGGATGTCAAATGTTGTACCTGCAGGTGTCCCGCTTTCTTCTGCGTAAGCCGGAATGGCTGATATGAGTCCGCAGATCATCGCCGCTGCCAGCATAAATGCGGTTAGTTTTCTTTTCTTATCTTTCATTTTGAACTTTCCCTTCCATACTTTTCCCATACTATATTCCCTTTCCCATTTTCATTCTTTACACATTCCCGGCAATCTTATTTATAAAAAAACTGCTTATTTTCTTCTATCTTATTTTCATTTTTTACTACATTTGCTTCCCACTGCCGCTGCAATAAAGATCCATAAGAACATTTTCACTGGGAAACATAAGAATAAAAGCATTGTTACTGCCAGCGGCTTCTTCATGATTCCACCAAGCAACGTAGCTGTTACAATTGCTGCTGCAAATACAACATGACTTCCGTCTTTTCCAAAGCATAACATGGCCACTCCGTATCCCATACATACACCAGCAAAAATCACCGGGAAGAAATGCCCGCCCTTTAAGCCAAACTGGATGCAGACATTGGTCAGCAGGACCTTTAAGAATGCGATTGCAATTAATACAATCGAAAAATACCCGGCATAATCCCGCATCAACACTTCCATCTGCTCTTCCCCGGAGAACATTACTGCCGGAACAGCCATTCCGGTCAGGCCAAGTAACAATCCTGCCAGTGTTTCTTTTATGATTCCCGGAATTTTATCTGCTATTTTTTCCGTTATTGCATGCGTTGTTTCATAAAAATATGCCAGCACACAGCCACAGATCATATAAAGAATCATAAGTACATAATCAATCCGCTGGATCTCCACCGTATCGAAGGACGGGAAGCCTGACATCCCAGCTCCGAATAATGCAGAGAGTCCCGCATAGATTCCGGTTCCCGCTGCCAGCGCAATACCGTAGATAAAAATCTTAGAACTTTTCGTTATCGTAACTGCTGGCGAAGATTCCTTTTTTGTACTTTCTCCTTCCTTGCTATCTTCTGGCTGGATTTTTTCTGAAACATTCGGACTCTCTGCTGACTCACTTTGCAGGAACTCTTCGGAATCTTCCTCTACTTCGAAGATTCCGAACAGCGGCGCATGAAATAATACGCTGAGAGAAACAGCAATTCCGATTTGTGAATATTCTCTTGTATGCTGCTTTGCAAACTTCAGATTCTCTCCTGCCCAGTAGCATAATCCTACAATAATCCCCGTAAGTCCTGCCTCCGGACCTACGCTGCTTCCGATCAGAAGTGGCAGCAACGCTGCAATGATCATGATAAACATATGGCTGTAATCGTACCGTTTTTCTTTTTTCACTTTTCCCATTACAGTTTCTAATTCTTCCGGATAATCCCCGAATATTTTGCGAAATACACCTATGATCACGCCGCCTGCTGTGCAGACAATCAATGTATAATACGGCATCGATATTTTTCCCGGGATCCACGTCCAGATCAGCTCCATTCCAAGCGACATGACTTTGAGAATTACCCATACAAGTGCCCCTGCCACAGCTCCGATCAGCACACAGAACAACCACAGATCCAGTTGATTTTTTATTTTAATCTTTCTTTTTTCCTTTAAAGCTTCTTTTCCTGAGATTTCTTTTTCCATAACTCACCCTTTTTGCAATACCTGATACCGACCTTTTCTACCTGTTACTTTTCTTCTCTCACCTGTGGTATTAAAGACGCCGCAAGCTTTCCTCTTCCACGATGCTTCAGATACAGAATTCCTATAATCGAAAATACAACCGCACCCACAAAATTAACCATCAAATCCTTCATCGTATCCACAATCCCGATATCCAGATATCCGCCAAGATTCCATGCCTGTCCATTGATCACAACCGACTGTACATCCACATGCACCGGCACATTGGCTCCTGTCGGATTCAGCTTTACTGAATTAATGGCCGGAACGATCCAGTCTTTCTGCATATCCGTTCCAAAAAACCAGTCCATACTGAATTCAAAGAATTCCCACAATACGCCAACCGTCATCGAAAAACAAAATGCAAAGAACGCCACAAAATACGGTGACATCTTGATGGAAAACCGGTCACTCCGGTTAAAAAGGTCAATCAACGCGAAGCCAATTGCCGCCATAAGGAACCCGTTTGTTGTATGTAATACCGTGTCCCAGATTGGAATCTTGACATAAAATGCATGGATTTCTCCCAATATCTCTGCCGAAAATATAAAGATCAGGATGACTGTCTCAAGCCCAACCGGAATCGTTACTCCAAGTGTCTGATCCAGCATGGCTGGTACCATAAATAAAAATAGTGTCAGTATTCCCAGAAACATATTGTGATAATTTCCAAGGAAAAACTGCCTGATGACCGATAATACAACCAGAATTGTCAGAAACATCTGTATCTTTGTGCGCTGCTTTCTTAGATTCATTCCTTTTAAACTCATAAGCTTCCTCCTCATTCGTGCTTAATCTACTTCCGTTTTTGTGAAAATTTTTATTCCTTGCTCCTCCCTCAAAATACTCTGTTATATTGTTTTTATTATAATATAGCATTCTGCCCTTTTCAATATTTCTGGCACAAAGTAACTGTATATGACACGAATTGACACATCTGTCTATATTCCAAACAATACTTCTGCTCATCCGTATCTTTCTCTGAAACCTGTACCTTTTCTTTTACTGTCTTATTGCTTTCTGAACTATGCGTTTTCTTCTTTGTCTCTATGATAACACATTTTCTGCTTTCAAATGCATATTATCGCAACACAAAAGGGCCCACTAAAAAGTGAACCCTTAAAAATTATATTTTCATTTTTTATTCAAATGACTGCTCTGTACGGTTGATGATCTCATCCTGTAACGGTTTGCTTAAGTTACGGAAGAAGTCACTGTATCCGGCAACACGTACGATCAGGTCTCTGTAATCGTCTGGATTTTTCTGTGCTTCGATCAGTGTCTGTCTGTCGATGACATTGAACTGAATATGATGTCCATCCATTGCGAAGTAGCTTCGGATCAGACTTGCCATGTTGTCAAGTCCCTTTTCTCCTGCTACTACATCAGGTGTAAACTTCTGGTTCAGAAGTGTTCCTGCTGTTGCAAGATGATCCATCTTAGCACAAGATTTGATAACGGCTGTAGGTCCGTTTGTATCTGCAGATTTCTCTGGTGAGATACCTTCTGATACAGGGATGTTCGCTTTTCTTCCGTTCGCTGTTGCACCGATTACTTCTCCGAAGTATACGTGGCATGTAGTAGGAAGCATATCTACACCGTATTTTCCACCTCTCATGGTCGGACGTCCTGTGATCAGGTCATGATACAGGTTGAATACATCCTGCATGATTGCATCTGCGTAATCATCGTCATTACCATATTTTGGTGTTCTGTCATGTACCATACGGTAGATTGCATCATATCCTTCAAAGTTGTGATCCATAGCTTCGATCAGTTCTTCCATTGTGAAGTTCTTCTTATCGAATACGTTATATTTTACAGCTGCGATACAGTCTGTAACGGTTCCGATACCTACACCCTGGATATAATTTGTATTGTATCTTGCTCCACCAGCGTTGTAATCTTTTGCATTGCTGATGCAGTCGTTTGTTACAACTGACAGGCAAGGTGCCGGCATATTTTCTGCATATAATTTCTCGATTACGTTATTTCCACGGATCTTGATGTCGATGATGTGTTTTAACTGTTTCTGGAATGCATCCCATAACTCATCGTATGACTTGAAGTCTTTTGCATAACCAAGTTTTAATCCGAGTTGCTTTCCTGATTCTGTATCGTATCCATTGTAAAGTGTCAGTTGGAATACCTTCGGGATATTTAAATATCCTGTCAGGATATAAGCTTCACTTCCCCATGCTCCTGTCTCTACACATCCTGAAGATCCACCACGGCGGGCATCTTCCAGAGATTTACCAGCATTTACAAGCTCCATGGTCTGAGCTTCTGTATTATAGAATGCCGGCTGTCCCCAACCTTTTCTTGAGATCTCGCATGCTCTCTTTAAGAAACGTGCAGGTGTCTTCTTACTGATGGTTACGTTAGAGTTTGGCTGTACCAGTTTCATGTCATCCATACAGTCAAGGATCAGGTAGCTGACTGCGTTAACACCATCTTTGCCATCTGGTGTAACTCCACCGGTATTGATATTTGCAAAGTCTACATATGTAGCACTTTCTTTTAATGTAATACCTACTTTTACAGGTGCTGGCTGGTTGTAGAATTTTACCCATAAGCACTCTAAGAGTTCTTTTGCTTTGTCATCATCCAGAATTCCTGCTTCTGTATCTGCTTCATAATATTTGATCAGATGCTGGTCAAGACGTCCCGGGCTGAATGCATCCCATGGGTTCAGCTCTGTTGTAACTGCCAGATGTGTGAACCAGTATAACTGGATTGCCTGCCAGAATGTCTGCGGCTTATGAGCCGGAACAACTTCTAAGTTCGCTGCGATCTGTTTTAATTCTTCTTTACGTACCGGATCAGCTTCTTTTTCAGCCATTTCCAGTGCTAATTTGTGATATCTTTCACCAAGGATAATCACTGCATCACAGGAAATATCCATAGCTTTTAACTCTTCCATCTTGTCATAAGCTTCCGGATCATTCATGAAATCAAGTTCATCCATGGTCTTTTTGATCTTTGCCTTATAGTCCATATATCCTGTTGTAAATACCTGCTCCCCACCACAAGTATGTCCAGGACCTCTCTGTTCCATGAACTCTGTGAACATACCAGCTGAATAGCAGTCATTCCACTCCGGAGTCATAGCTGCCAGGAGTTTTTCTCTCATGCTTCGTCCTTGCCAGAATGGGATAATCTCTTCTGCCTGAAGCTTACGGTCTTCTTCTGTTGTATGGAAAGATACCAGATCACGTTCGCTCATGACTGTCATATCTTCTACGCTGTGACAGCACAGTTCAGGGAATGTAGGTGATGCCTGTGGATCTTTTCCTTTCTCTCCTACAATCAGTTCTCCCTCTCCGAGATACAGTGTCTTTTTAGAGAAATACTCTTTTAATACCATTGATCTCATTACCGGGATTGAATATTTTCCATCATTTGCTTTGTAAAAATCTGTCTCGATTTTTGCTCTTTCCAGATCGATATGTACTGGTGTTGTAACACTCAGCTCTCTTAACTTCTGGATTCTTTCGTTCATGCCTCTTTTTGCAGCCATTGTTTTAACCTCCTATCTTTGTGTTAGAAAAACCTGCATCCTGGAACATTTTCACAAATGCTTCCATCTCTTCTTTTGCCGGTGCAGTTAAGTCAGTACCTTTATATTCCATATCCAGCTTCGGATATTTACTGCTTCCTGTGTTGTGATATGGCAGTAAATTCACCTGTGCCGGGTGGATATCGTGTTCTTTTAAGAAACGGATCGTTTCTTTCATATTTTCTTCATTGCCATTGACTTCCTTGATCGTCGGGATACGGATGTAAATCCTTGCCCCCGCATCCGAAAGTTTCACAAGATTGTCTAAAATCAGTTTGTTGTCCACTCCGATATACTTTTTATGAAGCTCTGGATCCATAACCTTTACGTCATACAAAAATGTATTAACATAAGGAAGGATTGCTTCAAATTTTTCATATGGAACATATCCGCATGTATCAATTGTAAGCGATACTTCTTCTTTCTTCAAGGCTTTTGCAATTGCCAGCACATAATCTGTTGACATTGCCATAACTTCGCCTCCGGAAAGTGTAACGCCTCCGCCGGACTGCTCATAAAACATCAGATCTTTCATCAGTTCTTTTACCAGTGCTTTCACCGGATATTCCTGGCCTACCATCTCGCGGATTCCCTGCAGGCAGAAGTTCTCACATTTTCCGCAGAGTGTACACAGCTTCTTATCAAGCTTTGGCTTACCGTCTGTCATGGTGATTGCACTGTTCGGACAGACTTTCGCACATACGCCGCAGCCGGTGCATTTTTCCTTATCGTATTGAATCTCTTTTTCATAACGCTGTGTCTCCGGGTTATGACACCATACACATTTTAATGGACATCCTTTAAAAAATACTGTGGTTCGGATTCCGTCTCCATCATGAATAGAATACTTCTGGATATTGGTTATCAGATCCATGATATTCTCCTTTCCATTATCTAAAAAATCCTTTGTTATTTTACGTTTTTTTCTTATTTTAGACCAACGTTTGTACTCTAGTCTAATCATAGCAAACAAAATAGAGTTTGTCAATACTTTGACAAACTCTATCGTAATATTCTAAAATGAATTCTTAAATTCCACTGCCCCACTGGGCGGTGGAATTTACTCTCGCACAGTAGATATTTACTCTTTCACACAATAATGTTATGGTTT
>NZ_CDRRQK010000035.1:0-21888 GCF_977044405.1 Dorea sp. | reverse complement strand
GTGTCGTGTCCATTTTAGACGAGCGTGCAGGAGAAGGTGGCAGGTATCATGAGGAAGTAATGTGTGCGCTTCCGAGCTGCAAGATGGCAAAAGATATCAAGGATGTCCAGCACTTTATCCGAAACCGGAAAGGCGTGGAATACTACCTGTAACCGTTCGTGGTTCTGCTACAGAAAAAGCAGATTTTGCACGAAAAGTTTTGTGGTATTTCAAGGGCGTTTTCGGTGAGATTGTTGGTATTGATGAATAGCTATTTCGGCATGAAGTGGGTATACTGTGTATAGCGTTAGAGGAAAGGCGGTGAGCAGCATGAAACGATATGAGATGAATAAACAGAAAGAGGGATCTATAACCTATTTCTTTATAAGGGATACAGAAACATGGGATATCGTTCTACTGCCAACAAAATATCTGATGCATATGACAAAAGCTAAGTGTTCACCAAATACGGTACGCAGATCCGGTTGCTCCATTTTATATTATCTTGAATATATAGAGGAAAAAGAAAAGAAGCTTACAGATGTATATGAAATGTCTTTTACTGAACAGACAAAATATTTTGTAGAGTTTCTATATTGGTTGAAAGCTGGGAAACATACTTCAGGTAAAATGAATATCTTACCGAATAACGGAACCTGTAACGCATATTTAAAAGATGTGTTCAGGTTCTATGTTTTTATAGAAGAGGAATTTAGCCAATTTGGTGGATTAAAAGTATTATCATATAGCCAGTTTACAGCAGTAGATTCAGTTGGTCTAAAGAAAACGATACGTTCAAGAAGTTTTAAAGGCTATTTGAAAGAAGAAGAACACAAAGCGAGGACAGCAAAAAAGGATGAGATTATAGAAATATTAAAAGCATGTACAAATATTAGAGACAGACTGCTAATCCTTTTACTGGCAGAAACAGGATATCGAATTGGAGAAATCCTTGGAATCAACTATATGAATGACATTGATTATAGTAATCAAGTGATTCGGGTATATTTTCGAGAGGATAATGAAAATGGTGCGAGAGCTAAAAATGCAGAATACAGAAGTGCGAAAATCAGTGCAGACACATTTCAGTTTTTAAATTGTTACATTGCAGAATATAGAAAAATACTTCAACATCAATCGTATCTTTTTGTAAATATTTCGGGAAGAACTGTCGGCAATCCATTAACAGTAGATGCCGTCTATGCGATGTTGAAGAGAATGGAAAAGAAAACAGGGATTAAAATTACACCACATATGCTGAGACATTATTTTGGAAACGAAAGAAGAAAAGCAGGATGGGCACTGGAATTGATACAGATTGCTTATGGACATCGTCATATTCAGACAACAATTAACTATTTGGATATAGTAGATGATGAATTACTGGAAGCAAGTCAGGAGTTTTATAAGAAGAACACTGCATTGTACGGGATTGACGAACTACTATAGGAGGTGATTGGAATGCCTGCAGTTCTACAACAATGGATAGAAAAATCAGAGGAACGAAACAGGCGAATACAGCAGCTACGGAACGAAGTGACTGAAATAATGGAACTTAATGTTATGGATGTCACATATAGAATGTTGGTAGAATTTCTGGCAGATGAAGAAATTGAACATATTTCTGAGATGGATTATATCTTGAGAAAAAGATATGAAGTTTATATGTCTGAACTGATAAAAGAAAAAAGTGTTTCAAGATATCTAAGAATATTTGATAAAGTCAAACAAGAGTATATTCGAAAACGAATCGAAACTCCGATGGGAAGGCTGGAATGTCAGTGGACGTATAAGAATACTATTTTATTTATTCCTTATCATTCGGATCAAAAGATTGTTCTGTCAGTGGAGCGGGTCAAAAATCGCAGTAATATGGTATGGGATTTCCAGATAGATTCCAGTGAAAAGATGAAACGTCAAATTTTTGATGTTTTAGAATTTATTTTAGAAAATTACGAACCGTCCAGAGCGAGAGAACAAAAGCTGACGGGATTACATATATTTTATGAATTTTGCAGACTTCGCAAAATAGAAGATATTAACTGTCTGGAACAAGTACAGGAAGAGGATTTCCAGATATTTCTGGAACGGAAAATTGAAAATGAACAGAGAAGAAATAGGCTGCGGAGTATTGTTGGCCTTGCCTGTAGGATCACATTTTTACAAACAAAAGAAATTCGCTGGGATGCAACGATATGGTATTTGGAAAAGTTTAAAATTCCGAAAGAAAGATTAAATCCGAGTGATCCGGTGGAAAGAATATCATTTAGAGAAGTGCTACATCCGGAAAATCGAAAACTACTTCAGGAATATATGAAGTATGAAATAGGAATTGGAGAGATGGCAATAAGTACTGTCTATGAGAAATTCCGGATCATTCGTAATTTTTTAAAAGAGATAAGCGATGAGCAACAGAAAGTAACTACCTGTGACGCAGAAAGAATTGATCAATATTTAAAAAAGCGGCAGGAAGATGCTAATGAGGCGAAAACTTTTAATACTCAAGTAACGAGTATACAATACTTTTTCAAATTTCTTGAGGTAAGAGGATATGTAGATAAAGTACCATTTCGTGCAGAATACTATTGGGAAAAACAGATACTGGTACATCATGACAGATGCGTAGAAGAAGATGTATATATGGAGATTATCCAAAAATTATCTAATTTTCCAGAACATCTGAGAATGATGTTTTTACATTTATGGTGTATTGGTCTGAGAATCAGCGAAGTGTGTACGCTGAAAGGAGATGCATACTATCGTCAAAAAGGCGATTATTGGATGAAAATATACCAGGTCAAAATGAAGAATTATAAAAGAGTTCCAATACCGGAAGCGTTATATGATCTTATGCAGGTATACCTTAATAAGAATAGAATCGCAAAAGAAGATTATATTTTCCAGAATCGAAAGGGTGGAGCGTTTTCAAAATCTACCTTTAATGAACAAATGAAAAAGTATTGTGCAGCGTGCGACATACAAAATGGTGAATACCTGTTTAAGTCGCATGATTATCGACATACGGTAGCGACCAATCTTTATGATCATGGAGTGTCACGACAGGGAATCCGGGATTATCTGGGGCATAATTATGAAGAAATGACAATGCAGTATATTGATTATATGCCAAAAAAAATAGCAAGAAGGAATGAGGAATATTTTTCAGATGAGAAGAATAGCTTACTGTCCTATGTGCAGAAAGGAGAGAAGGATGAACGAAAGAGTTGAATATTCACAATTAGATTGTTATAAGCGTGCTACAGATGAACAGAAGAGAAAATTAAATCAAGAACAATATTTTGATTTAGGAAAACTTCCAGAGGAAACATTGAGAAAAGAATTTGAAAACTACATCCGATATAGGGGAACAAAAGTATCTATTTTAACAATTAAGACAGAACGAAATTATTTTAATAGTTTATGCGAGTTCCTGCAAAAGCCATCAAATCAGGTAAAGAGCCTGATGGAAAGAGACGAGAATGTTTGGATTAAACAGTTAAAAGCATGGATGTTACAGAAAGGCAGAGCATTAACCAAAGCGAAAAAAAGAGTATATCAGAATGAATCTGTGGAAAAAGTAGCTTTAATAAGATATTTTGAAAATATTATACAATTTACAGTTGATTTGTCGGAAACAAATGAACTGACAAAAGATATTTGGTATTTGGAGAGGCTTCCGATTATAATCAGGTCTAATCCGATTGTAAATCATAAAACAATCAATTTTAGAAAAATTGAACAGCCAGACATTCGGGAAGAAATGAAGAAGGCAATTTACTATCATTTACAATATGAAGCAATTGCGACTGTTACGCGAGAAGTATCAGTAATGAATAAGTTTTCAAAGTATCTAAAAGAGAAATATCCTCAAGTGGATTCCTGCGAAGAAATTGATAGAAATATCATAGAAAAATTTTTGATTTATTTGAAAATAGAAGTGGAAAGCGGAAACGGAAAAAGGGATGATTTAATCAAATTAAGGGATGTGCTGGAGACAGTTGGAAAGATATATGGATGGGAGCAATTAGGAAGATTATTTATAAAATCAGATTTTCCACCGGAACGGCGGGGTGAATTTAAATATTATTCTGATAGTGAATTGAAAAGATTAAATGCACATATTGTAAAACTGGAAGAACAAACAGCCAGAGCGTTGATTATACATCAATTATTAGGAAACCGAATATCAGATACATTAACTATGAGGAAAGACTGCCTTTATAAAAGGGATAATCAGGATATGGTGATTATTTATCAGCCTAAAAGCAGAAGATTTGAGAAGCCTGTCAGTGCAGAAGTTGCGCAGTTAATAAAAAAAGCAATTGTCTATGCAGAGCAGAATTATAAAGAAAGCATATACATATTTGCAAATAAAGATAATCCACAAAAACCATTAAATTATCAGACATTACGGGAAAAGGTCATCCGTATGATTTACGAAAATGATTTGCGAGATGATCAGGGAGAATTATTTGGATTTGGATCACATTTATTCCGACATACTTACGGGGTGAAATTAACAGAATTACATGTTGATGACTGGACGATTTCAAAGCTTATCGGGCATAAAAATGTAAAAAGTGTCAAGTATTACCGTAAGATGAGTAATCAAAGTATGGCGGATGAAACAAGAGAAGCACGAAATTATATGTCAAATGTTATTTTAGCAAATTTAGACGGATGGGGAGAGGAATATGAACAAATACGACAAAATGCTAGAATTAAATAAAAAGAAAAGCGAAGAAAAAGTAACAAGTGCGGTAAATACCATAAGAGAGATGGTAGTAGAAAAAGAAAAGGTTTCGATTCCAAAACTGATGAAAAAAACCGGGTTGTCCAGAGGATTCTTTTATAAAAATCCGATTGTCAGAAGTGAAATTGATCGTGCATTAGAACAACAGGCAGGAATGATAGATCCAAGGAGGACGATTATTGATCAGGCAATGGAAAGAGAGATGGAACTACTGCATCAACAGGTTCGAAAACTGAAATATGAGAATGAAAATTTGAAAAAAGAGAATGAAAAATTGAAAAAGGCATTAGCAAGAAAAGAATTGAATCTTATAAAACAGCTTTAAAGTCTATACTATAAGCCAAAGCAGGTCTGCAAAGAAGTAGACCTGTTTTGGCTTGTGATATAGGCTATGATAATTTTAAGATATTATTGAATTATGCTTGAAAGGCATAATAAAATATAAAAGATAGGTATTGGACATAAAAGATAAATGTGGGGTAAGATAAATATAGTTAAAAAATTCTACAGTATTCAGAGTGAATAGGAAAAAACTATTGACCTGGAGTTTACTTTAAGTTGTAGGATATAGATAGTGAAATGAAGGAGGTAAATCTTATGGATATGGAAAAAATGAAAAAAGATTTTGGCGGTGGAGCAGTATTTGAACTTGGAGAAGAAAATGTTGCATTTGCAAAATATTTTACAGGTGAATGTTATCTGAATATGCTTACTACTGAGAGAGTTCCGGTAGGATTAGTAACATTTGCACCAAAGACTATAAATGCATTCCATGTACATCATAAGGGTGGACAGATTCTGTTAGTTACAGGTGGAAGAGGATGGTATCAGGAAGAAGGGAAGCCAGCTCGCGAGTTAAAAGCAGGAGATGTTGTGAATATTCCACCAGAAGTAAAACATTGGCATGGTGCGGCAAAGGATAGTTGGTTCCAGCATATTGCTGTTGAAGTTCCGGCAGAGGGTGCTTCAAATGAGTGGTTTGAGTTCTTACCGGAAGAAGAGTATAACAAATTAAAATAAAAGAATTTATTAATTGAAGAAAGTAGAGGATGAAAATAATGGCAAAAATTGTTCAGACAGCAGGAAGAAATGCTCTTGGAGAATTCGCTCCTGAGTTCGCGCATTTTAATGATGATGTTCTTTTTGGAGAAAATTGGAATAATGAAGATATTGATCTTAAGACAAGAAGTATTATTACAGTTGTAGCATTAATGGCACAAGGAATTACAGATTCTTCTTTAAAGTTCCATCTTCAGAATGCAAAAGATCATGGAGTAACACAGAAAGAGATTGCTGCGATTATTACTCATGTAGCATTTTATGCAGGTTGGCCAAATGGATGGGCTGTATTTAATCTGGCAAAAGAAGTATGGGATGTTGAAGAAAAAGAAAAATAGAAAGTAGCAGAACTTCATCGAAAAGGATACAGAAAACACAGTTTTGTATTGTGTTCAAGCCAGTAAATCCGGGGGATTGCGAGGGTGTAGTCCAGTTTAATGCCGTAATAACTGGCACATCCACCATGCAAAGAATGGCGGCGGACAGATCATCATCTGTGTTGCAGGACGTGGATATTATCAGGAAGAAGGAAAAGAAGCAATCGAAATGAAACCGGGTGATTGCATCAATATTCCTGCAGAAGTAAAGCACTGGCACGGGGCAGCACCAGACAGCTGGTTCTCACATCTTGCAGTAGAAGTTCCGGGAGAAGAGACTTCAAATGAATGGTGTGAAGCAGTATCTGATGAAGAATATGGAAAACTGAAATAAATCAAAGACAAAAAGAACACCGATGTGATAAAATGGTTGCAGTCAGAAAAATGATTGCAATCATTTTTTTCTGCATACCAAACTATATAAGATAAGCTGCCACTGGCAGGTTCTGTAGATATCAGAGTATGAAACAGGCTTTGAATGATAAGCTTGCATTATACATATAGCAAATGAACGAGATGAGGAGGACCAGAAGATGAGTATAAAATCAGTTGCAGTATTAGGCGCAGGAGCAGTCGGTTCTTATGTGATATGGGGACTTTCAGGACGCGAAGATATAAAGCTTGGCATTATCGCAGAGGGAGAACGCTACCACAGATTAAAAGAAAAGGGCTGTGCGATCAACGGAAATACATATTATCCGGAAGTGTGGACACCGGAAGAAGTAAATGGAGTGGATTTTCTGGTCGTATCGTTAAAATATGGTGCATTACCGGGAGCACTGGATAGCATCAAAAAGGCAGTAGGAAAAAATACCATCGTCATGAGCCTTATGAACGGTGTGGACAGTGAAGATATCATTTCGCAGGCCATTGACAGATCACATATCCTGCCGGCAGTTATAAAAGTAGCTTCACACAGAGAAGACGACGGATATCACTTCAATCCGGAGACAACAATTGGGATTATCTTTGGAGAATATGAAGCACCTTATGACAGTGAAAGAGTAAGAGCAATCGAAGAATTATTTGAAAATACAGGAATTCATTACCGTGCAACAGAGTATGCAATGGAAGAAGTGTGGAGTAAATTCCGTTTAAATGTCTGTAACAATCTTCCACAGGCAATCGTAGGGGCAGGTGTTGGATGCTATGGCGACAGCGAACACATGAAAGCGATACAGAATGGACTGAAGCGGGAACTGGAAGCGATTGCTAAGGCAAAAGGAATTGATCTGAATAAGGCTTCGGATGTATCAGGCAGAGGAAGTGCGGTGCCGCCGAAAGCAAGATATTCAACACTTCAGGATCTGGATGCCGGACGGCATACGGAGATTGATATGTTCTCTGGTGCACTGATGCGGATGGGAAAAGAGCTGGGCATCCCGACACCGTATAACGAGTACACTTATCATATCATAAAAGCACTTGAAGAAAAGAATGACGGGAAATTTAACTATACCGGGAAGGAAGAACTGGTCTGGTCAAAATAAAAGAGTTGGGGAAGAAACATGTTAAATAAAGAAAATATCATCACACTTTTAAAGAAAGACGTAGTTCCGGCACTTGGGTGTACAGAGCCGGTATGTGTTGCATTATGTGCAGCAAATGCAGGAAAATTAATTGTAGAAAATGAAAAAAAGGTAACGTCGGTAGAGGTAGAAGTCAATGCTGGAATCTATAAGAATGGAATGTCAGCCGGAATTCCGGGCTGTACTTATGTCGGACTGCCATATGCAGCAGCACTTGGAGTATATTTAAAAAATCCTGAAAAAGGACTGGAACTTCTGGAAGATATCACACCGGAGATCCTGGAAAAAATGAAAGAGTTACAGGAGCAGCAGGCTGTTTCGGTTGTAATTAATCCTAAGGAATTCGGACTCTATGTAAAATGCATCATACAGACTGAAACGGAAAAAACGGAATGTATCATCCGTGGCAGCCACACGAATGTCGTATGCCTGAAACGGAATGACGAAATTGTATTCGAAAAAGAGATGGAAAAAGGACAGGTGTCGGATGACAGCCTTATCGAGGAACTAAAGCAGATGACAATTGCCGGGATCCGGGAAGTGGTAGATACCGCATCAGAAGAGGAACTACATTTCCTGTTGGATGGAGTAAAGATGAATGAAACACTGGCTGCGTATTCCGAAGAGACAAAGACCGGAGTTGGAATTGCAGATGCGATCCGAAGTGAAAAAGCATCAGGATTATTAAAAGATGACCTGATGACCAGAATTATATTAAAGGTAAGTTCAGCAGCAGAAAGCAGGCTGGATGGATGTCCGCTTCCAACGATGAGCAGCTCTGGGGCAGGTACAAAGGGACTGGTAGTCATCCTTCCGGTGAGTGAAGCGGCAGATGTATTAGAGGTTTCAGAAGAAAAGAAAGTGCGTGCGATTGCAATTGCCCATCTGGTTAACCGTTACATCAATGCCTATATCGGAAAATTATCACCGATGTGCTCGTGTGTCATGGCCTCTTCAACTGCGGCATCGGTTGGGATTGCATATCTGATGGGTGCAGACAACGAACAACTCGGATATGCAGTAAGGAATATGTCGGGAACCGTAACCGGTATGATCTGTGACGGTGGAAAAGTCGGATGTGCGATGAAAGTAGCAAGTGGCTCCGCAGCAGCAGTCATGTCTGCGATTACAGCCGTTCACGGCGCAGCACTTCGTGTCAGTGACGGAATCTGTGCAGAGACCCCGGAAGAATGTATCCGGAATATGGCGCATATCGGCAATCAGGGCATGACGCAGACCGATAAAGAGATCATTCACATTATGGAAAGCAAAAAGCACAATCCCCAAAATATGACCATAAAAGAAGTATAAGCTGAAAAACACATGACAAATATATTAAGAAAGCGAGAAAAACTATGAACGAATTATATGAAATTATCGAAAAGAAAATAAAGGCATCCGGATACCCAAGAGAAATTTCCGGAGCGGATGTATATGATGATATCTGTGATCAGATTGATGGAAAAGAAAATGGAACCTATCTGTTATTATCCAAATTTGAAGAAGATGTGGTATTTGAATACCATATTACCATCCAGGATGAGGATTTTAACCTGGGAATTCTGACCATGAAGACACCGGAAGGAACATTTGAAGTAGATTTTGACAAGGAATAATGTGAAGAAAAAAGAAAAAGCTGCTGTCAGAAATAAAATCGTATAAAAATCAGAAAAGAAAGACGGGAAGTTTGTTCAAATTATTCATAGGAAATTTATGCCTGTAATGCTATCATTAAAATGTTGTTTGAGGATTGCGGAATTTGCATGGCAATGAACGCAGGATACCTCAGTTATTAATTACGAAAATGAAGTGAAAAAGAGGAGCGTTTCTTAATGAAAAAAGCAATTTGTACAATCATGTTATCAGCAGCATTGGCTTGTGGAATCTCTGGGATTGCAGCATATAATGGAGCAAGCATCGTAAAGGCAGAAGGTGGAGAGAATTATACAGAGGTATCTGTTACCATCCGTAATAATACACCATTCGAATTAGAAAATGTGGATTCTGATTTCGGCCTTACGGAAACTGTCGGAACAGAAAGTATAAAACCGTATTCAGAGGTAACTGTACAGATACCGGAAAAAGTAAAACATGCAACCATGTTAAAGATTAGTGGAACCACCAGCGAAGGGACAACATTTACAAATACCTTTAATGGATGGATGTCGGATGATACTGTAGTTACGGTACAGTACGATGAAGAAAAGAACTTAAGCGTTTCTTCTAATATTAATGAGAATTAGAGTTTGCAATACCATTAGCATTCAGTAGTATTTTACAACAGTTATTTAACTCGGCGGATGTAGCTGTGGTTGGCAGATTTGCCGGATCAAAAGCACTGGCCACGGTTGGAAGCTGTGTGGCGCTGGCGGGAATCCAGGGCGCAATTTTCTCAGTGTCAAATGTATTTATCCAGAGCGGAATTAATTCATTTGGAGAAAATGCGATTGCAGGATCATCGCTGGCTCTTAATTTTGAGTATTTTTCTTATGATATTGCAGTGGCATTTGCACAGGCGGCAGTGACTTTTATCGGACAGAATTATGGAGCGGGTAATCTGAAACGTTGTAAAAAAATATTCTGGGAGTGTATGCTCTTTGGAATCGGATTTACAGAGATTCTGTGTGTGATCTGGCTGATGACCGTCTTTAAGGTTATACCGACATATGAAGCACTAATGGATGTATATGTGGCATCATGGATATTTACGGGAGGAATCCGGTTCGTGATTTATATGATGCATATGCGGAAATTAGAGAAAAAATAAGATGTCTGAAAAGTCTTTCAGATTTCTTTTGATTTTATTAACAATTTGTTTGTGATTTTATCATGGTTTCATCACAATTAACCCGTATACTATGAATTGTTCGAAAGAACAACACTTTAAATCTTTTTCATAACTTTTTCCTCAGGACTGCAATCTTCCCAAAAGTGCAGTCCTATTTTAATGTATTAAACAACAATATTACACCCGATCGTGATTAATTTCCCGGTAAAATAACCGTGCAATTTCATTCTGATCATCAGTCTGTCCCAGAATCCACATGAGTTTCGCAACGATAGATTCTGTAGTCATATCATCAGATTGCAGAATACCCTTATGATTACTGAACTTCTTGCCAACCTGGTACACACCAAGATCACATCCCTCTTCCGGGACCTGTGTGGTTACTGCAATCGTCTTACCGGAATCAACCCATGAAAAAATTGCCTGTTCAAAGGAATCATCGTATTCCGGGATTCCACCGATTCCAAATGTTTCCAGGATAATCGCATCATAGTGACCGCTTAAAAGATCGAAAATCTCAGCTTTTACTTCCGGTGTCAGCTTCAGAACGAAGACACGGTCATTGAGACTGTCGTAACTTTTTAAGTCTTCTGGTGCCGGGCGTGATTCCGTGTAGTAACGGATGATACGGCTGTCACGGATAATTGCAAGTTCCGGGAAGTTCATGCTGTCAAAGGCATCAAAACTTCTGGTGCGCTGTTTGCGGCCGCGGGTTCCGGCAACAACCTTGCCATTGAAGACGATGCAGACATTGCAGGAAAGATCATCGGCTGCATACAGAATGCTTTGGAACAGATTAATTTTCGCATCAGTATAAGGATTGGCCATTGGCTTCTGGGAGCCGGTCAGAACAATTGGCTTCCTGCTATCCTGGATCAGATAGGAAAGCGCAGCAGCTGTGTATGCCATCGTATCTGTTCCGTGAAGGATAACAAATCCATCGTAATTGTTATAGTTTTCCATAATCGCATCTCGGATCATCAGCCACTGACGGGGACGCATATTTGTACTGTCGATGTTCATGAGCTGGAGAACCTCCAGATGGCAGATTTCCCTGATGCCAGGCACACTGGCTGCCAGTTCCTCACCTGTTACAGCTGGTGTCAGTCCAAGATCCCCTTCTTTGGACGCAATGGTACCACCAGTTGCTATCATTAGTATGTTTTTCATGATCAGATACCTCTCAATATTATAAAAATTATAAAATAAAATCCTTTTATAAGATTAGCTGTGATTCGGAGGCATGTCAAGAAAAAAACAGGATTTTTAAATATTTTCAAATATATTTTCCATGCAGAATCTGTTAACGGACAGAGTCGGGATGATAGTAATGTTTTGCAGAATCTGGATTATGCTCACTGGAACCAGAATCAGAATTCTCTGGAGGTGGAACCAGAGGAAGAAAAGGATAAAGTTCTTCATAAGAATCCAGTTCAGCATCATTAAGAGGTGCAGATGGGATTAAACCGGTGCAATCCTGCGAAGACGCGGCACCTGCAAGGTAATCATAAGAATCAATGATTTCCTGATTGGTCAGAGATTCTGTGTTTTCCCTATAAATATTGGCAGAGTGATTCACAGGCAGTTGTTTTGTTGAAATGTGTTTTTGATCGTGTTTTCTGTTCATAAATAAATCTCCTTCTGATTGTTAAAACATGAACTAGCAGCTACATTTGTTATAGTATGACATCCAAAAAAATTAAGGCATGTTTCTTTGGAAAAAGAATAATAAAAACATACTTTCCAGAATAGAATTGGTGGAAAAATTAGAAAATATACTGTATAATATTTCCTGTTGCGAAATATTAGAGCGTTAAAGCTAAAAAGAATATAGAAAAAGCAACGCCCGAAATAAAAACAAAAGAAAAATGAAATATAAAAAATATAAGAAGGAGAATACCATATGAGAGTAGAAATAGATACTCATACACATACCCTGGCAAGTGGACATGCTTACAATACCATCAATGAGATGGCGAAGACAGCAGCAGATAAAGGCTTGAAAGGGCTGGCAATTACAGAACATGCGCCACAGATGCCTGGAACCTGTCATTTATTTTATTTTCAGAATCTGAGAGTTGTTCCAAGAAAAAGATACGGAATCGAACTTTTACTGGGAACAGAATTAAATATTATGAATGAAGATGGAGAGGTGGATCTTCCGGAAGAGACACTTAAGACGCTGGATATAGCGATTGCGAGTATGCACACACCATGTTTCAAAGGGGAAAGAACCGTGGAAAAGGTCACTGCAGCATATGAAAAAGTAATGGAACATCGATATGTGGATATCATCGGTCATCCGGATGATGGAAGATTTCCGGTTGATATGGAACGTCTGGTGAGCCAGGCAAAAAAGACGGGAACTTTATTAGAGGTGAACAATTCCTCCCTGCGTCCGGACGGATTCCGTGAGAACACAAGGGAGAACTGTCTGAGAATGCTAAAAGAATGCAAAAAACAGGGAGCAATGATTGTTCTTGGCAGTGATTCACATGTAGATGTGGATATTGCAGAATATCCATATGCAGAAGAAGTTTTGAAGAAAGCAGATTTTCCAGAAGAGCTGATTGCCAATCTTTCACTGGAAAAATTGAAAGCTTCTTTAAAACACAATAAAAAACTATAGACTTTATGAATTTAGTGTGTTAAAATGTAACGGTAATGAATCTGCTACAAAGGAGATATTAATATGAGTAAGAAAATCAGGACAGAAGCGGTTGACTATCTTTTTCAAGCCATTTTAAGCCTGGAGAATAAAGAAGAGTGTTATACATTTTTTGAAGACATCTGTACAATCAATGAATTACTTTCCTTATCACAGCGCTTTGAGGTTGCAAAGATGTTAAGAGAACATAAGACATATCTTGAGATTGCAGAGAAGACAGGAGCTTCGACAGCAACGATCAGCAGGGTAAACCGTTCCCTGAACTATGGAAATGATGGATATGATATGGTCTTTGAAAGAATTGGACTTGGGGAAGCCAAAGACGAATAAGCAGAATAAGATGTGGAAGAATACCATAATTGTAAAGGGTTATTATAATAAAATGATAACTACATTTTAAGATGTATGGTAATGAAAATGCCAGAACTACTTTTATAAATAGTTCTGGCATTTTTTATCATGCCAAAGCATGCAAGAGAAGTTGCCAGTGGCAAGTTCTCTGTATACCAAAGTATGAAAGAGAAGCTGCCGGTTTCTGATCATGCAGATGGCAGCTTCTCTATAGCTGTTCGTAAAGAACTTTCGCCGTATTATTTTTTATCAGCCAGTTCCGGATGCAATAGATCCGGAAAATTATCCAGAAGCTTTTCGACAATCTGTTTCTTAACATAGATATCAAAACTCAGATTACAGATAAATGCAAATAACTGGAGTGAATCACGATCCTCTTCAGGAACATCTTCAAAGCTTTTTTTGGAAGCATTATAAGAACGGATAATTTCTTTTGAAAATTCAGGAATCCGGGACTTTTCAAGTTCACATACTTCCTTATAGATAGCAGTAATGTCAAAATCCTGGTCTGAAGAGAAAAATTTTTCCGTAAGTGGTTTAAGCAATGTTTCGATATCCTTAATGGAAAGGAAGTTTTTAAAATAGTAGATGAAAATCATCACTAATAAATGTTCTTTTGAATACTTCTTTTTCACCGGCGGTGGAAGCAGGTTATTCTTGGCATAGTTATTGATCATGGTCTTGGTGAGAATCTTATCATCTGCATGACGTTTGCTGGAAGCCAGTTCTTTTTCCATAAAGGTTGTGACCTGATCCATGTATAAATCTATATTCGGAATATCATCCGGTCTCACGTAATCAATTCGTGAGATGCTTGATAAAATGCTGTTCAGCATATCTTTTGTATCAATTGTCATTTTTTATCACCTCAATGTAATTATTATATAGTTTTAAAAACTAGGTAGCAAGCGTTTTTTGACGACATAAAAGAAAAAATGTCGGAAAAGATGCAGGTATTTTTTATTGAAAATCCCGTACGATACAGTAGTGGGTATGGATTGCGCCAATTTGGAATTCGTAACCAGGAATTGTAAGCATAAATAAAAAAGGTATTGACAATAAAAAAAGAAATGTTAAAATATGTTCGATAGCAAACAATTCATATATGAACAATTCGGTGCTGAACAATCTGAGTCGGCATATATTTGAAAAGAGAAAGGATGGTAGTGTGGAAGAAAAGGGAAGAAAGATCGGGCCGGAGATACATTGTACAGACCTGAAGCTTTCAAGAAATCTGTCTGCGCATGTAAGAAAATCCGGGATTGATGAAGTGACGATGATGCATGGCTGGATCATCCGGTATCTTTATGAGAACCAGGACCGGGACATTTTTCAAAAAGACATCGAGCAGCAATTTTCCGTGGGCAGATCAACCGTTACGAATCTGATCCAGTTAATGGAAAAGAAAGGATTTGTAAGACGTGAGTCGGTAAAACAGGATGCCAGGTTGAAAAAGGTGCTCCTGACAGAAAAAGGAATTGAAAGCCAGGAGGCCTTTGAAGATGTCGTAGAGCACATCGAAGCGGAATTGTCAGAAAATATAGAAAAAGAAGATCTTCATACATTTTATAAAGTGCTGGACCAGATCAGGGCAAATGCAAAGAAGTATGAAATAAAATAATGAAGATAATATAATAAGCGGAAAAATAACAAACAAGGAAGGGAAAAATGCAATGATCAAGACATTAGCAAAACAGATCAAAGAATTCAAAGCAGCATCCATTGCAACCCCGCTTTTTATGATCCTTGAGGTATTGATGGAGATGATCATTCCATTTCTGATGGCGTCGATCATCGATGAAGGAGTCAATGCAGGGGATATCCATCACATTTACAAAGTCGGCGGAATCATGGTCGTAGCTGCGGCTATCGGGTTATTTGCCGGTATGATGGGCGGAAGATATGGAGCAAAAGCATCTGCAGGATTTGCAAGGAACTTACGAGAAGCCATGTTCAATAATATCCAGACATTTTCATTCTCGAACATCGATAAGTTCAGCACTGCAGGACTTGTCACAAGAATGACCACAGATGTAACCAATATACAGAATGCATACCAGATGATCCTGCGTATGTTTACCAGAGCACCTGCCAGCATGATCTGCGCCATGGTTATGGCATTTACGATCAATGCAAAACTTGCGAGTGTTTACCTGGCGGCAGTTATCATTCTTGGCTTCTTACTGTTCCTGATCATGAGCCATGCGACAAAGTATTTCCAGCAGGCATTTCCAAAGTATGATGACCTGAATGAGTCTGTACAGGAAAATGTATCAGCAATCCGTGTGGTAAAGGCATATGTAAGAGAAGAGCAGGAGACTTCTAAGTTAAAGAAGGCTAGTGAAAATATTTATAACATTTTCGTAAAAGCAGAAAATAATCTGGTATTTAATGCACCACTTATGCAGACAGCAGTATATACCTGTATCCTGTTGGTCAGCTGGCTGGGTGCGAAGATGATCGCCAGTGATTCACTGACGACCGGTGAACTGATGAGTCTTCTTACATATTGTATGAACATTCTGATGAGTCTGATGATGCTGTCGATGGTATTTGTAATGATCACAATGAGTATTGCAAGTGCGAGACGTATAACAGAAGTGTTAAATGAGACCAGCGATCTTCAGAATCCAGAGCAGCCGGTTATGGAAGTAAAAGATGGAAGTATTGAATTCCATCACGTAGACTTTGCATATAAAAAAGACAGTGAAGAGCCAGTGCTGGAAGATATTAATCTGCAGATCCATTCCGGTGAGACAATCGGAATCATCGGAGGAACCGGAAGCGCTAAGACGAGTCTTGTTAACCTGATCAGCCGTCTGTATGATGTGACAAAAGGTGAAGTACAGGTAGGCGGAAAGAATGTAAAAGACTACGATATGGAAATGCTCCGTAACCAGGTATCGGTGGTACTGCAGAATAATGTACTGTTCTCAGGAACGATATTAGATAACCTGCGCTGGGGAGATAAGAATGCGACAGAAGAAGAATGCAGACATGCATGTGAACTTGCGTGTGCAGATGAATTCATCGAGCGTTTCCCGAAAAAATATGAGACGTATATCGAACAGGGCGGAAGCAACGTATCCGGCGGTCAGAAGCAGAGACTTTGTATCGCAAGAGCGCTGCTTAAAAAGCCAAAGGTATTGATCCTTGATGACAGTACCAGTGCCGTAGATACAGCGACAGATGCGAAGATCCGGAGAGCATTCCGTGAGGAGATACCGGATACGACAAAGCTTATTATCGCACAGAGAATTTCCAGTGTACAGGATGCAGACCGCATCATTGTTATGGAAGATGGTAAGGTCAATGGATTCGGTACACATGAAGAATTATTGAAGCATAACGACATATACCGTGAAGTCTATGAATCACAGACGAGCGGTGGTGGAGATTTTGATGAAAAGGAGGGTGAATAAGATGCCGGGACCGAATAGAGCGCCGCGGGGAATGAAACCACAGGTAAAAAATCCGGGTGAATTATTCCTCCGCCTTATGAAATATGTATTAAAGGACTATAAGTTCCATTGCATCAGTGTTGTGATACTGATCGTCATCAGTGTACTTTGTAACGTACAGGGAACGATGTTCATGAAGAACCTGATCGATGAATATATCACGCCATTTCTGTTATCAGATAATCCGAATTTTACGCCGCTTGCACATGCAATCGGCAAAGTGGCTGCGTTCTATGCAATTGGTGTTGCAGCAACGTTTGGATATAACCGTCTGATGGTAAATGTAACACAGGGTACACTTCGTAACTTGAGAAATGATTTGTTCTCACATATGGAAAAGCTTCCTGTTAAATATTTTGATACACATGCACATGGGGATATCATGTCGGTATACACCAATGATATCGATACATTGAGACAGATGATCAGCCAGAGCATGCCGCAGCTTTTAAACAGTGGGATTACGATCATCAGTGTATTTATCAGCATGCTGATCTTAAGTATCCCGCTTACGGTTGTGACGATGATCATGGTTGGAATCATGGTATTCTGTTCAAAAAAATCAGCAGGCCAGAGTGGTGCATACTTTGCAAAGCAGCAGAAAGATCTCGGAACGGTCAATGGATATATTGAGGAAATGATGAATGGCCAGAAAGTCGTAAAAGTCTTCTGCCATGAAGAAGAAAATATACAGGATTTTAAGAAATTAAACGATGAATTATATGTAAGTGCAGACAGAGCCAATACATTTGCCAACTTTTTAGGACCGATCAATGCGCAGATTGGAAATATCAGTTATGTAATCTGTGCGATTGTCGGAGGTGTGCTTGCGCTTGGCAAAGTGGGGGGATTCACACTTGGAGGACTGGCAAGTTTCCTGACATTTAACAAAAGTTTCAGTATGCCGATCAACCAGATCAGTATGCAGATGAATGCAATCGTTATGGCGATGGCAGGTGCTGACAGAATCTTCCGTCTGATGGATGAAAAAGAAGAATTGGATGAAGGATATGTGACACTGGTCAATGCAAAGGAAAAGGACGGCGAACTGACCGAGTGCGAGGAACGAACCGACCGCTGGGCATGGAAACATGTACATCAAAATGACGGAAGCGTAGATTACGTGGAAGTAAAAGGTGAAGTTGTATTCAACGGAGTGGATTTTGGTTACAATGATGAAAAGATCGTGCTTCACGATATCAAATTGTACGCAAAACCGGGACAGAAGATTGCATTTGTAGGTTCAACCGGAGCAGGTAAGACGACGATTACGAATCTGATCAACCGCTTTTATGATATCCAGGATGGAAAAATCCGTTATGACGGAATCAACATCAATAAGATCAAAAAGGCTGATCTCAGACGTTCGCTTGGTATTGTACTGCAGGATACACATCTGTTCACCGGAACGGTGCGTGACAATATCAGATTCGGGAAACTGGATGCGACCGATGAAGAGATTGTGGCAGCTGCAAAGCTTGCTAATGCCGACAGCTTTATCCGCAGACTTCCGAATGGTTATGATACGATGCTGACGGGAGATGGAGCGAACCTAAGTCAGGGACAGAGACAGCTTCTTGCGATAGCAAGAGCAGCAATTGCTGATCCGCCGGTATTGATCCTGGATGAGGCGACCAGCTCGATTGATACGAGAACAGAGCGTATTGTACAGGATGGCATGGATAAGCTGATGCATGGAAGAACCACTTTTGTCATTGCCCACAGACTGTCTACGGTACGTAATTCCGACTGTATCATGGTACTGGAACAGGGACGGATCATTGAGCGTGGAACACACGATGAACTGATCGAAGAACAGGGAAGATATTATCAATTGTATACTGGAAATGCAATTAGCGCGTAAAGATAAAAAGGGGACGGGGTTTTTTTTAAAATACCCCGTCCCCTTTTTAAAATGCCCTGTCCCTTTTTGCAGATGAAAATGCTTCTTGCAGAACAAGGGCAAAGCAACTATAATGGAAACAGACATTCGAAAAGGGGAAGAATGCATATGCGATCAATGATTTTATGCTATAATCTGAAAGGCACGAAGAAGGGCAGAAAACTGGGAATGCTCGGAAGTTTTCTGGGCTTTCGGATAAAATATGTAGAAAAAGAAGAATATTTGAAAAGTATCGGGGAACTGACAGGTCTGATAAATGAAAAGGAAACTATGGACAGTCAGATATCAGAACAGCAGGATACAGAAGCGTTTGAAGAAGAGATGATCGTGATCCAGATGGAAGATCACCGGATGCTGGATAAACTGTTGTTCCAGATGCGGAAAGAAAAGGTCCAGATTCCATTAAAAGCGGTTGTAACCGCACAGAATCAGAACTGGACATCAGAAGCTCTCTATAAAGAAATCAAAAAAGAACATGAAACCATGATGAAGCTTGAAAAAGAAAAACAGGAAGCAGGCAGTCAGGGATAAAATACAGAACAGGTATTATAAAGACAGAAATTACAAGATAAGAAAGGAAACAAAAAAGATTGAGTATATACGATACACTAAATGAACAGCAAAAAGAAGCCGTATTCCATACCGAAGGACCGCTTTTGATCCTGGCGGGTGCAGGCTCTGGAAAGACAAGAGTGTTAACACACAGAATCGCATATTTAATAGAAGAAAAACAGATTAATCCATGGAATATTCTGGCAATCACATTTACGAACAAAGCAGCCGGAGAGATGAGAGAACGTGTGGATAAGCTGGTCGGATATGGATCAGAGAGTATCTGGGTAAGCACATTCCACTCTATGTGTGTACGTATCTTAAGAAGACACATAGATCTGCTTGGATACGATACCAACTTTACAATCTATGACAGCGATGATCAGAAGACCCTGATGAGAGAGGTCTGTAAGCTGTTACAGATAGATACGAAGACCTACAGGGAAAGAGCATTGCTTTCAGAGATTTCCCGTGCAAAAGATGAGCTGGTTACGCCGCAGGAATTCAGACTGCGCGCAGAAGGAGATTTTGGCCGTAAGAAGATTGCAGATGTCTATGAAGAGTATGAAAAACAGTTAAGATCGAATAATGCACTGGATTTTGATGATCTGTTATTTAAAACCGTACAGTTATTCCAGACACAGAAGGATGTACTGGAGTACTATCAGGAACGGTTCCGCTATATCATGGTAGACGAGTATCAGGATACAAATACGGTACAGTTTAAGCTGATTGAACTTTTGGCATCAAAATACCGCAACCTGTGCGTAGTTGGTGACGATGATCAGTCGATCTATAAGTTCCGCGGTGCCAATATTAAGAATATTTTGGATTTTGAAAATGTCTTTGAAGACACCAAAGTAATCAAACTTGAGCAGAATTACCGTTCTACCGGAAATATCCTGAATGCGGCAAATGCAGTGATCCAGAATAATCAGGGAAGAAAAGAAAAGACGCTCTGGACGGAGAATGAAGAAGGAAATCAGATCCAGTTCCGTCAGTTTGATTCGGCATATGAAGAAGCAGAATATGTAGTCGGTGATATCAGACGCCATGTGAATAAGGAAGAATGCGAATATAAAGACAACGCAGTACTTTACCGTACGAATGCACAGTCCCGTATGTTCGAAGAAAGATTTATCAGAGACAGTATTCCATATAAAGTAATCGGTGGTGTAAACTTCTATGCAAGACGTGAGATCAAAGATCTGCTTGCATATATGAAGACGGTAGATAACGGAAGAGATGACCTGGCAGTCAGACGAATCGTTAATGTGCCAAAAAGAGGAATCGGACTTACCAGCATCAACCGTGTACAGGAATATGCAGCATCAAAAGGGTGCAGCTTTTATGATGGACTCCGGGCAGTTGACCTGATCCCGAATATCGGAAGAGGACAGGCAAAACTGGAATCTTTTGTAGCTATGATCGAACATTTTAAAAATGATACACAGGATATGAGCGTTTCTGAACTGATGGAAGAGATCATAAAAGAGACCGGATATATTGATGCAC
Source organism: Dorea sp. (assembly GCF_977044405.1). Taxonomy (NCBI): domain Bacteria; kingdom Bacillati; phylum Bacillota; class Clostridia; order Lachnospirales; family Lachnospiraceae; genus Dorea; species Dorea sp. The sequence continues at coordinate 953 of NZ_CDRRQK010000035.1, read as the reverse complement.
TGATCCACGAATGCGAAAGCGAAGAGGCAGCTTCCCGTATTGAAAATATCGATGAGCTCCGTAATAAGATTGCATCTTATGAAGAAAACTGTGCCTCACAGAATGACGAGCCGACATTGAGTGGGTTCCTGGAAGATGTGGCACTTGTTGCAGATATTGACAGCCTGGATGAAAGTACGGATTATGTAGTCCTTATGACATTACATGGTGCAAAAGGTCTGGAATTCCCGCATGTATATCTGGCAGGAATGGAAGATGGGTTATTCCCAAGCTATATGACGATCACATCAGAAGATCCGGGAGATCTGGAAGAAGAACGAAGACTCTGCTATGTAGGTATTACAAGAGCAGAAAAAGATCTGACACTGACCTGTGCAAGGAAACGTATGGTACACGGAGAGACACAGTATAAGAAGATGTCCCGGTTCTTAAAAGAGATCCCGATGGAGCTCCTGGCAACAGGACCTGCCAAGAAAGAAAAGAAAGAAGAAAGCGAAGAACCGGTAAGAGTCAAGACATCCTTTATGCAGGCAAAAGAGACATTTAAAACCAAAGCATTTGCCACGGCAAAGCCGGTACAGCAGTTTGGAACACCGAAGGGAGGCAGTCTTCCGTATGGTGTCGGAGACCGTGTAAAACATATCAAATTCGGCGAAGGAACGGTAACTGCAATCACAGAAGGCGGAAGAGATTATGAAGTAACGGTAGACTTTGACGGACCAGGAACCAAGAAGATGTTTGCTGCATTTGCGAGATTGCAGAAAGTGTAGAGGTGTTACATACACAACGTGTGAACAGTAACACAGATAGTAAGGTATAGAAAAATATGCTGACTTGAAAAAGTAAATTCCAGTGCAAGAGTAAATTCCATCATGTTTTAAATTTTGCTGAAATTACGAGAGATTTTTGCTTGAAATCTCTCGTTTTCTGCTATAATTAATGTAACTCATCGA
>NZ_CDRRQK010000034.1:0-22463 GCF_977044405.1 Dorea sp. | reverse complement strand
AACTATATGTCGCCAAACGAATTCGAACGAGTGTATGAAAGAACAAACACTGAGCCTGAGCTTCTGGCAGGTTAAAATGAGGAGAAATTTCTCATTTTAACTTGTACTAAATCTTGACATAGGACCATTTTGTATATTTTTTTCATTATACCAGCTGTTGCTTTATCACTAACAACGTCATAAGCAACTGATTTTCCAATACTTTTAACCGATTCTTTCCAATTAATTTTAGGTTTTTTTACTTCTCTCGTTCTCACAGTTGAAACCACATAATTTGTCCCTTGATTTGCCACTTCACCTACAACACTTCGAGCAATAACGGCTCCGATTCCACTCCCCGGAATTAAAGCTGTTATTCCTGCTGAAACATAATCTCCAATAGTGGAAGAAGGTCTGAAAATATTAATACCATGCTTTCCATCTTTAATATTTTCTAAAATATCCCCTACATACTGCGTTCCAACACCAACAGCAATTGCAGCTACCCAAATCTCACCTTCAACATCAACTCTTACAACCGGATTATTATCACAATACCCATACAGATTTTTATCATGAAAATCTTTTTTTACAGATAATGTGTCAATATTATCTGCATTTACAAATCGACGTACCTTCGGATCATAATACCTGTCATTCAGATAATAGAATCCTGTCTCTACATCATAGTAGTATCCTCTATAGCGGAACGGGTTCTTCTTCGCCAGGTCTACTCCTGAATTGTCTGTGGATGCCAGTAGTTTTCCCCAGCTGTCATAGGTATATGTTACTACCTGGTTTCCGTTACTGTCAACGATTCCTGTGATATCTCCCTGCAGGTTGGTCTGGTAGAAGTAGAGCTTGTCTTTATAGTCTACAGCGAATACGTTTCCTTTATCATCGTACAGGAAGTCCATACGTTCTCCGGCATCTGTCTTCTGTGCGATGACTGCGCTTCCGTTCAAATAGTAGTGTGTAGTTCCGTCTTTTCCAATCTTCTGGATTCTTCGTCCGTCACTATCATATACATATCTAGTTATATTGCCATCTTTTTCTACCTGTACCAGTTCTCTTCCTTTTTCCCAGCTCAGTTTCATGCCAAGGTAAGTCAGTGGATTTCCCATATCATCGTAGGTAACTGTACTTCCGTTATAAGATGTCATCTGGTCTTTCCATGTGTTGCCGTATGCGTAGCTGTCGGTCAGTACCAGTGTCTGTTTTCCATCTTTTACGGTGTACTTCTTATATTTTAGCAGGTTGCCGCCGGCATCGTATTCATAAGTACGTATACTTCCTTCTTTAGAGTGTGCCTGAAAAATATTTTCTGCAAAATATATCGTAAAGTGGGATATATAGATTGCAGAAATATTTTTCATACATACTCTGATTATATGTTCGTTATATATCAGAACATACGTTCTGTTAAGATGTATTTTTATACAGCATATCTTTATACAGCGCTCCATCTCTTACGAATATAGCGAACCGGCCACCGGCAGCTTTTCTTATACTTTGGCACGAAAAAAAGGAACGAAAGTCTTTTCAAACCTTCGTCCCTTCTTACTTATTCGCCAACTAATTCGTATTACTAGCAGCAATCTTCACCTTACTCCACAGATTACTGATCTCTTTCTTCGTCTCCTCGTTATACTCGAAGACTTCATCATTCTTATTATCTGTTCTTGGCATGTATGCGTCGATTCCTTCGAACTCTCCGCCCTTGCCGTACAGGTCTTCCATAACCTTCTTATTGGCCGATGTATATCCTACATAGCTTGAGTTATCATATGCTCCGTCATAATCACTTGCGTAATTGATGAATGCATGCGCAAGTTCCGGATTCTTCGCATTCTTCGGGATAACCATAGAATCAGACCAGAGGTTGGTTCCGCCTTCCGGCAGGTAGTATCCCATATTTTCATTCTCATTTATAACATACGTTGCATCTCCGGAATAGATCAGACCAAGCGCCTTTCTTCCCTGTGCCATGTTGTCGATGATCTCATCGGTTACGATCTCCGGCTTCATGGTCTGTACACACTGTACCAGCCAGTTATATGCCTCCTGGATCTCACTTTCATTTGTCGTATTCATCGAATATCCAAGCGCTTTTAATGCCATCATGAATGAATCACGCTCTGAATCATACAGGTAGATATCGCCTTTATATTTCTGATCCAGGAAAATGTTATATCCCTCTTTTTCCAGATCCTTTACGTCCACCTTCGTCTTATCGTACATGATTCCAACCGTTCCCCAGAAGTACGGAACGGAATATTCATTCTTCGGATCATACGGAAGTCCTTTTACTGCATCATTTAACTTATCCATGCAGTCAAGTTTTGATTTATCTAACTTCTGCAGATAATCTTCGGAAATGAGTCTCTGGATCATATAGTCACTTGGTACCAGAATATCATAGGCTTCGCCGTTGGCAACCTTGATATACATTTGTTCATTTGAATCAAAGTTCTCCAGAAGTACGGTTGCTCCTGTCTCTTTCTGGAAGTCCTGGATGATATTTTCACCCACATATTCACCCCAGTTATAGATACGGAGTGTCTGTCCTTCATATGGAAGCGGTTCTTTCTGATGATTATATGTCACCACTCCGGCAACCAGTGCCAGTGCACACGCAACTGCAACCGCAGGTGCCAGCACATGTCTCTTCCCGATGCTTCCTCTCTTCGCACGCTTTGCGAAAAGCACCGGTGCCACGTTGATGACCAGCAGTACAATCGTAATGATAAGAACCACCAATGTCGAGATCGCATTGATACTTGGGTTGACACGTTTACTCATCGTATACACCATGATACTTAAGTTCTTCACGCCGCGGCCGGTTACAAAGTAAGAGATGATAAAATCATCCACCGACATGGTAAATGCGATCAGCGCCCCGGCTACGATGCCCGGTGTGATCTGCGGCACGACAACTTTGGTAAGTGCCTGCCATGGTGTTGCTCCTAAGTCCATCGCCGCATCCGCAAGGTTCGGGTCCAGCGACTTGATCTTCGGCATGACCGATAACATCACATAAGGGATACAGAATGCGATATGTGCCAGAAGCATGGTCACATACCCTTTTTCTACATGGAATGTGATGAATAACAGCATGAATCCAATCGCCGTTACGATCTCCGGGTTCATGATCGGCAGGTTATTCGCCTGTTCCATCAGATCACGTACCAACTTTTTCGACTTGCTGACACCGATCGCCGCGATCGTTCCCGCTACTGTTGAGATAAATGTCGCAAGCAGCGCGATACTAAATGTCGTCGACAGCGCATCCATCATATCTGCTGACTCCAGCATATGCTTATACCAGCGCAGTGAAAATCCCGTAAAGCTTGTCAGGGATTTTCCATCATTAAAGGAAAATATAATCATGTACAGGATTGGAACATAGAAGAACACAACCGCCAGTATCATAAGGATTTTCCCAATTGGACGTTTTCCCTTATTATTCATAACGATTATTCCTCCTTTCCACCCTGATTACGAATCTCTATCTTACGTACTACCATCATAAGCACCATCATAATGACCGCCATGATCATGGATATGGCACTTCCGAAGTTCCACTCTCCAACCGTAATGAACTGGTTCTCGATCATATTTCCGATGAGGAAATACTGACCACCGCCAAGGAGCTTTGGTATGAAGAATGAGCTGACTGCCGGAAGGAATACCAGTGTGATTCCGTTGATGATTCCCGGCACAGACAGCGGCAATGTCACCCGGCGGAATGTCTGCGCCGGACTTGCTCCAAGATCCGCACTTGCTTCCAGAAGTGAATGATCCATCTTACTAAGTGCCGTCTGGATCTGCAGGATCATAAATGGCAGGAAGTTATATACCATACCAAGAAGTACTGCCCCTTCTGTATAGAGAAGGGATCCTTTTCCAAGTCCAACCAGATGTAAGATTCTCTGGATCAGGCCGCCGTCACTTAACAGACCGATCCATGCATACGTTCTTACAAGCATATTGATCCACATCGGGATCGTAATTGCAAGGATCAGTGCATTCTGCTTCTTCTGCTCACTGCGTGCAATATAATATGCGATCGGATAGCCAAGTAACAGACAGATGATCGTTGTCTTCACCGCAATCACAATGGAACGCCAAAGGATTAACAAGAAATCCGGGTCGGTAAAAAATTTGACATAATGTTCCAGTGTAAATGTAAAGGATAAGATGCTGTTTCCCTGATCTGTCACAGAATAAAGTGCGATCAGAACCATCGGGAATACTAACATCAGTACCGCCCACACGATATACGGGAATGCTAACTGTGAAAATTTCTTCATCTTAGAATACCACCTTCGGCATCACGTGGATATCTTCCGGGAAGAATGTCAGGCCGACCTCCTGTCCTTCCTCCGAATAATCCGTTGTATGAATCTTGAACTCACGTCCTGTGGTTGAAAATGTAATCTCATACACGCCTTCTGTTACTTCTTCCGGATCAAAGTCATAGTCTACGCTGATGTCTACACTCTGATCTTCGTCCGTAAGTTTCCATCCCTGAGCGTTCGCCCATGTCTTAAGATCTGTATCCAGTGCCTGAGATTCTGTGATCTCGTCTACCGTCTTGAAGAAGTTGAACGCCATAACACCTTCATTTGCCTTTTCATTCTTAACGAATGGCTGGTTGACTACGAAGATGGTTCTCTCGATGCTGGTTCCGTTCGCTGTGCTGAATGTAACCGGATACTGGCCTTCTTTTTCTTCCAGCTCGTACTCAATATTTGCAATGGAAATGTATTCATCACTTTCCGGCTCCCATGCCTGAGCATTGGATAATGCTACGATCTCTTTATCATCCAGATTTGCCACATCTTCTACGTCTACATAGAAGTTATTGGCGCTGATCTTCTCTTTTCCATCTTCGCTTGTCACGTCATGGTTGCGGATGACACGCATGTTGACAGTAACACTTGTTCCCGGTACGGTCTCAACCATGATCTCATAGTGTACACCTTTGAACAGGACGCTTAATACCTCTCCTGTCATCTTGCCGTCTTTTACATCCACGATATCGATATCCTCCGGACGGATCACGACGTCTACCGGTTCATTTTCCTTGAATCCATGATCGACGCAGTCGAATGTAATATCATCGAAACGGACTTTATAATCTTCGATCATTCTTCCGGAGATGATGTTGCTCTCTCCGATGAAGTTTGCAACAAACCGGTTCGTTGGCTCGTTATAGATTTCCTGCGGGGAACCAATCTGAAGGATCTCACCTTTTTGCATAACTACGATCTTATCCGACATCGTAAGTGCTTCTTCCTGGTCATGTGTTACGAAGATGAATGTAATACCGACCTCCTGCTGGATACGCTTCAGCTCATACTGCATTTCCTTACGGAGTTTTAAATCAAGTGCTGCCAGAGGCTCATCAAGAAGAAGGACCTTCGGTTCATTTACCAGTGCTCTTGCGATTGCTACCCGCTGCTGCTGACCACCGGACAGAAGTGTTGTATTCTTATCTTCATAACCTTCCAGGCCGATCAGTTTTAACATCTTCATGACCTTCTGGTCGATGATGTCTTTGCTCATCTTTTTCAGTTTTAATCCGAATGCGATATTCTCATATACACTCAGATGCGGGAATAATGCATATTTCTGAAATACGGTGTTCAGTTCACGCTCGTATGGCGGTTTGTTGGTAATGTCTTCATTATCGAAAATTACCTTTCCTTCATCTGCATCCAGGAACCCTCCGAGGATCCGGAGCAGTGTGGTCTTACCACATCCACTTGGTCCTAACAGGGTTACGAATTCATTTTCATATATATCCAGGTTGATACCTTTTAGCACAACCTGCGAATCAAAGCTTTTCACAATATTGCGAAACTCTATTAACTTTTTTTCTTCCATTGTCCTCTCCCTTCCCTATTTGTGCCATGGGGACAGGTATTTGTGGCTTTTTTGGTGTCCCTTCTGGCTTTTGCAATCTACGGAACCTGCCACTGGCAGCTTCCTCCGAACGCATGGCGATAGAAACCGCCAATAGAATCTTCTATATATTGTCCCCTATAATTTTTGTTAAAATATCGGCGGCGTTGTAATCCACAGTATCTTCGCTGGACTGTTCCCATGATTATAAAGATAGTGGCTCTTCGCCCCGTCCATGTAAAACGTCTCATGTGCTTTTACTTTATATTTTTTACTGCCGCACACGATTGTAATATTTCCTTTCAGCACATAGCCAAATTCTTCGCCGGTATACGACGTCTGGACATGACTTTTCTTATGCGGATAGAGCGTCATAAGGATTGGCTCCATCTGATTCTTCTGTGCATTTGGAATGATCCATTCTACCTGATAGTCTTCTTTCTCATCCACGAAGAAATCATCCGCTCCGAATACAATCTGTGTTTCTTCCTCTTCGTGAAAGAATTCCGACAGGTTACTTCCAAGTGCCTCCAGAATATCCTCAAGTGTCGCAATACTTGGTGCTGTCAGATTACGCTCCACCTGTGATAAAAATCCCTTCGTAAGCTCACTTCTCGAAGCCAGATCTTCCAGTGTCAGATCATTCTGCTTTCTAAGCTCCCGGAGCTTTTTTCCGATATCCACACTTTCACCTCCATATGTCCAAAAGTTTTCTATTACTATACTTTTTTTTCAAAAATACCGAACAAAATTTATTATACACGTGTCTATAGATATTGCAAGTGAAATGCATGTAAAACTATAAATACCTTCCCAACATTTCCTTCACTGTACTTTCAATCATTTCCATAATTTCCACACATTTCTCTTTTGGAATACCGGCCCCCATTCCCGATCTTCCAACAATTGCCAAACAGTCCAGCACAGTAATCTCATCTGCATTTATTTTGTGCGATCTTAATAGACAGTTCAATAATAACTTTCCCCAGTTATCCGGAAGACTGTCTGCAAATACTCCAAACAACCCTTGAAAATAATCCTTTGTTGGAATATACACCTCTTCTTTTAATGGTAATGAAAATGGACTTATTGGAAAACCATTTTCAATCCACTCTTTACTATATTGAAATGCTACCTTGTGTCTGGCTGTCACTGCAAGTGTTCCTACTAACTTTTCATTGTAGAACACTTGTAATGAATTATCTCGTTTCATTGATAACCTCCTGAATATCCTTATACGGAACCTCTGTGAACATATTTCTTATCTCATCTGCGCAATCTAATGCCATTGCAATTTTAGTCAATGATAATAATGATATCTTTCCTGTGGTTTCAAATCTTTTGATCGAACCATAACTTACATTACACATAGCTGCTAATTTTTCCTGTGAAATAGAACGTCTTTTTCTAATATTCCGTATTCTTTTCGCAAGTTTCTGATCTATTTTTTCTGCTGTTTCCCATACAAATTGTTTCATATATATGCCTCTCATTATAGATAATATTTTATCCATTTTACCGTTATTTTACACATTATAGATATTATATTATCTATAATAATATCATTTTTCTTTTGTGATAACAATGAAAAATAGCTATACAATACTCCTTTGTATTATATGTAATTTTCATATTTTCCCACCTGCAAACAATAACTTTGTGCTATCATTAATTTCAGAAATTTTTGTAGAGGTAAATATATGAACAAAATACATAAATCTTATTACCACCTCCCAGGACTCTTCGAATTTTACGAATTGTACCGTGTATTTCTTCCATTATTCCGGAAACACAGGGAGTACTTTTATGACTGGTGCGAGATTGGATCAATCTATGGTGCGCCTTCGGACTGTCTCTGGGGCGGTGGACGTACTTCGTTTGGATATTCTGATCCTGAAGATGTGCTTGATCTGATGTGGGAATATGGTATCTCGGTCCGGCTGACATTTAGTAATTCCCTGTTACAGAAAGAACATCTTGCAGATAAGAAATGTAACGATCTTTGTAAAATGTTTGAGTCCGCCCAGACACAGAACACACAAAACGGTGTGATCGTCCATTCAGATCTTTTATTAAACTATCTGACAGAAAACTATCCTGATCTCTATCTTATCTCTTCTACCACAAAAGTTCTGACAGATTTTCAGGATTTTCTAAATGAAGTAAAACGCGAAGAATTCCGCTATGTTGTACCGGATTTCCGGTTAAATAAAATGTTTGATAAATTAGATCGGATGTCGCAACACCAGAAAGATAAAGTGGAATTTCTATGCAACGAATGCTGCTGGTTCGGTTGTAAGGACAGAAAGACTTGTTACGAATCCGTCAGCCGTAAGAACCTCGGCGAACCTGCCCTGGAATATCACTGTGCTTCACCGGATGGAAACGAAGGCTACCGGTTTTCTAAGGCGATGGAGAATCCCGGATTTATAAGCATTGAAGATATACAGAACATTTACATGCCGATGGGATTTTCTAATTTTAAGATTGAGGGACGGGGGCTTGGAAGTGCACTGATTCTTGAATTTTTGCTTTATTATATGACTAAGCCAGAATATCAACTGCGTGTTCGTGAAGAGATTTATCTTGATAATATGTTGGATCTTTTCTAAATCAGGGACGTATATTTATCTTTTAGTATTCCGCAAATACAACAAAAAATAAAGAAATAGAACTGAAAAACCTGCCAATGGCAGGTTTTTCTATGTTCTAAGCAATATTTATTATCTCTACTTCTTCTATATCTCAAACGTCTCCAGATCATCCGGCACATACAGATTACCATGATAATACTGCTGTCCTTCCTCTGTATACAGCTTCTTTCGCTCAGCCAGGTGGGTCTCCTCTGTGTGATACAGTAAGAGATTCGGCACGCCAAGTTCTTCTGCAAGCTGACATGCTTCTTTTACTGTGCTGTGATGCTTCTCATACGGCTTGAACTTATCTGCCTCACCGAACAGGCAGAATGCCTCATGAAGCAGCCAGTCACTGTCTTTCACATATTTATAATTCACCTCATTATATGGCTCATCACCGACGCAGGTGAATTTCTTACCGCTCTTAAGCTGCATGGTGAATCCGAACTGTTTCGCCTTTGTCGAAGCAATGTCGAAGAATGTCACAGGACACCCAAGGATGTTTCTGCTGTCTCCGTCTTTTACGACATCAAACTGGATTCTCTCACCCATATGCTTACAGACTTTCTGTTGGATTGTCATATTGGCAATTGCCTGGATCTTCTCTGCCAGTTCCTCATGGCAGTAGATGCGAAGGTCGCCTTCATATTTTCCCTGATTCATTCTCTGCCCGATCATGCGCACCAGCCAGATGATTCCAAGTACGTGGTCTACATGTTCATGTGTAACGAAGATGTCGTGAATATCATTCATATCGATTCCTGTGTCTTTTAACACCTTCAGAATACGGTTCCCGCCACCTGCATCTACGAGGAAATGTTTTCCCTCATCGCTGATCGCATAGCAGGTATTGTAACATTCGCTTACGGTTGCATTTCCGGTTCCTAATATTGTTAATTTCATAATCCGTCTCCATTTCATCTCTGGTTTTCGTACTGTCTTTTTCAGTACATCTATCAGCAGTATAGCATACTTTTTCCGACTGGTTATGTACTGGATTTTGAAATAATATTCATTTTTTCTTTTTATAATATAAATATACTAAATATTTTCTATCTCCCTGATAATATCTCCAAAATCCTCTCCAAGGTCATACACGATCACCTTACGAACGTATGGCGATACAAAAATGAGCCAGCAGGGACGGGGAAAATTCCATTTTCCCCGTCCCCATTGGCCTATCTTGGCATTCCTTTTTCTTCATCCGCAACATACTCAAAGAAATCAAAGTCCGCATAATGCTTATGCAGCACTCTGTCCGCACAGGTCAGTCCCACGAATGTTCCTGTGAACTCCCCGTACTTGCAATACTCATCTGAGAATTTCGTTGTATCAAATGGTCCGCCAATCTTCACATACTGCTCTCCGTCATAGCTCCACTCGAACCATGATTTTCTTCCTTCGATATTCAGACGTAAATAAATCGGCACATCCTCTACCGGGATTCTGGTGTTCAGAAGCTCGGTCTTGGTTCCATTTTCCAAGTGGATGATGGAAAGTGCGCTCTGTCCCAGTGTCTGGCTGTAATATTTCCGTAGGTTGATGTAGTTCATGTTGTCGTAGTACATGATAAGACCTGCGCTGTGCTGGTGTACTTCCGGCTTGAATTCCATCTTGGTCGTCACTCTTGCGTAGACACTTGTAAGCTTTCTTGCAAGGATACTGACTTTATTAAGTGATGTTCTGGACTCCTGTCCACGGATTCGGACATAACCCGGACGAGCCTTCACATCGGCAAATCTCTGTGGCATGATTCTTGGTGCATAATACCAGTTACCAAGTTCCTCACCGTCAAAATCATCAAAGTCAGGAATCTGTGGAACCGGATATTCCGGAAGTTTACTTTCTTCCACATATTCTTTTGCAAGATTATCATCATCATACATACGGAGCCATCCGTCATCTGTCCATTTCATCTTCTGGATCGCAGTCTCGCGGCCTAATGTACAACGAAGTTCCGGTGCAAATGGTCTGGCACACAGATGTACAAGATATACTTCTCCAAGCGGAGTCGCTACATAACTTCCATGTCCGGATTTCTGAAGCACACTGTCCGGATTGTAATATTTCGGTTTCAGATGATCCGGATCCTGACGCTCATAAGATACGCCCGGTACACTTGTCACGATCGGGTTGGTCGGGTCGCCTTCATACGGTCCCCATACATTTTTGGAACGTCCCATTGTAACGCAGTGGTTATAACCAGTTCCACCTTCTGCGCACATGATGTAATAATAGCCATTACGTTTCGTCAGGTGCGGTGCCTCGATACATCCACGGTCCGTACCGCCGTTCCAGATACGCTTTGGATAGCCGATGACTTCTTTTTTTTCAGGAGAATATTCTACCATGCAGATCGCACCTGGTTTTTCATATCCTTCACGTGTCTCCCACTCAAGAGAAACCACCCATTTTCTTCCATCATCATCATGAAGTATCGATGCGTCAAATCCTGCCGAATGCAGATACACCGGATCACTCCATGGTCCGCGGATGTCTTTTGCCGTGATCACATAGTTGTCCACGTCAAAATATCTTGCATTCATGGAATTCATCACACCATACACTACATAGAACAAGTCTTCCTGCTCACAGTACGTCAGGCATGGTGCCCAGATTCCTTTTGCTGACGGAAGCTTCTTAAGGTCCACTTGCTCATCGTCTGTCAGCACGTGTGTATACAGTTCCCAGTTCTTCATATCTTTCGAATGATACACCGGAATTCCCGGCATCCATTCAAATGTTGATACTGCTATATAATAATCGTCCCCTTTTCTGCAAATGCTCGGGTCCGGGTTGAATCCTTTAAAAATCGGGTTATGAATCATGACTTTTCCTCCTCTATGACAAGCTGCCGTCGCATCAATAGACTGGCATTTCATTTCTCTTTTCCATCTTCAATCTATTATTCCAAGCCTTCAATTACACTCTCGGAAACCATCCAAAGTCCACACATCTTCCAAGATCCCAGCTGTCCCAGCCGGTCCAGCCCTTCGTATTGATCGTATCTGTCAGAAGCTTATAGCTCCAGTAGAAATATCCGCTTCCTGCATTCCATGCCGCAAGCTGTGCCTCAGCCACTGCCTGATAAATCTTCTTCTTTTCTTCCGCTGTTACAGCACTTTCCACTTCTCCGTCCAGTCCGTTAAGTACTGACTGTCCGCCCTTGGTATCCCATCCGCATGCCAGCGAATTGAACAGACACCATTCACCACAGATTACAGGGAAATAGTTTTCCATTTCTTCGATGTCTTTTTTGAAATGTTCTTTGATATATGTCGTATATCCTTCCACCGTCTGCTCGCATCCATTCGACTCTGCGACCATCAGATACTGATGCGTATCCAGAACAACATTCTTATACTTTTCTTCCTGCATGTAATCTTTCCATGCTTTCAGTTCAAATCCGTCATGGATGACTACATATTTTTCCTCCGGCATATATGCGCGGATTCTGTCGTATGCTTCTTTGTAGAACTTTTTTAAGAAATCAAGTGTCACAGGTCCGGAACCTTCTGCCAGTTCCGGATCGACTGCCGGATATCTCTCCGGCACATTCATGATCTTCCACATATTTTCTGTGACCGGCTCATTAATGATCTCGATGCCCCATAAGCCTTTTCTTGTTCCGTAGCGCTTAGCCAGACGTTCCAGAACGGTCAGGACGAATTCTACTTCTTCCGGGTTCTGTGCCCATTTGCACACCCCGCTGATGCCTCCGTTGTCGAATCCATTCTGACTGAGAGGAGCCGTGTGAAGATCGATCAATACCTGCAAACCATACGCTTCCGCCCAGTTAAATGCCTTGTCTAATTCTTCGATACATCCAATAAATGGTTCTCTGTCTCCAAAGATAAAATACGGAACCGGAATTCTGACAGCCTCCATTCCCATGGATTTGATCGTTACAAAATCACGCTCTGTAATGTATTCGGAACGATGGATCTTGATCCTTGCTTCATATACTTCTTTTGAAAGCTGTCTTGGCAGATAGTATTCATCTTCCGCTGTCGTCCCATCGAATAATGCCGGGCTCATCCATTTTTCCAGTACCAGCCAGTTTCCAAGATTGACTCCTTTTACTTTCATGATTCATTTCCTCCTACTTTGCCTGACGTGCTTTCAAATCTGCAATGATCTGTGGGAACTCTTTATCCAGTTTCCAGAATTTCATAATAATCAGACCGCATGCATACACTGCGATCGGAATCCACACGAAGCAGATCTCGATCGAACGGAGTGCAGATGCTGACTGCACTGCTGCATCTCCTACATATCCGCCGACTTCCAGAATCATACCAAGAAGTGCAGATCCGATACCATTTCCAATCTTATATCCAAAACTGCATGCACTGTTTACCAACCCTTCGGTACGGTATCCGGTTTTCCACTCACCATAGTCGATCGTATCAGATACCATTGCCCACATGGTTGCACCGCCGCATGCATTACCAATACCACGGATCACACTGGATACTACGATTCCGGCCATGGAACCACCGGCAAAATTAAGAAGTAACATTCCCACAATATCCAGTACCAGACCGATGGAGAATACATTTCTCTTTCCGAGGCGTTTTACCAGCATTGCGATGAAGAACATTCCAAGAATCTGTACGATATTGAAGATTCCGTTGATTGTTGATACAAGGTTTTTATCACCTAAAATGTCTTTTGCATAATACACAGTTGCCCCGCCATTTACCGAATACATCAGGAAAAATAATGCAAGCATACCTGTCATCATAATCCAGTATTTGTTCTTGAATAATGCCTTGATGCCTTCTTTGAATGGTACATCTTCTGCTTTTCCGTCTTCGCCTGCAGATGCCGGTTTTACTCTTTCTTTTGTTCCGAAGAAGTTAAAAAGGAATGCCACAACCGCTACCAGTCCGAATACGCAGAATGTCTTTGTCTATGCAGATGCGTTGTTACCGAATTTTTCAACCAGTGGTAATGTAAATGTATTGATTGTTAATGTTCCTGCTGTTGCTAACAGATTTCTGAAAATACTCAATACAGATCTTTCATACGGATCCTGTGTCATCAGCGCATTCAGTGCGGAATATGGCACATTGATTGCTGTATAAATGACTGTGGATACCAGGTTATATGTAATGAATACATACACAAGTTTCGGAGTTGCTGCCCAGCTTGTCGGTACTGAGAAGAGCAGGATTCCCGAAATTGCAAACGGGATACACATCCGTAAGATCCAAGGTCTTGCTTTACCGAATTTTGACTTTGTACGGTCAACGATCATACCCATGATGATGTCACTGACACCGTCAAAAATTCGTGATACCATCATAATTGTTCCGACTGCCAGTGCACTTACTTTCGCATAGTCCGTATAGTAGAACAGTAAGAATGCTGACATAGCAGTATAAATAATGTTACATCCGAAATCCCCACATCCATAGGAGAATCTTTCAAATACTTTTGAAAAGGTCAATTTGTTCTTTGATTCCATCGTATCTTTCCTCTTTCATAATAGACTTACTATATACGTTTTGTTCTTTGCGCACTGAACAACCTTTTGTTTACGCTATTATAGTACCATATGCGATATATGCCGGATAGGTCTTATCGTATGCAAAATATAGGTCGATATTCTCTTTTTATGTTTCTTATGTTATACTACACTCATATCTGCAGATCCCGCAGCCTGCCAGAGAATATAAAAAAACCTGTCACCCTCAGCTTCTCTTGCATACTTTGGTATCCATAAAGACCTGCTGCTTATATAATCTATTACTTTTTTACAATATTATCTGAAAGGAGACCTTAAATCTATGCCAAAGCTTAGTTCCACACACCTCCGGTTTACACCCAAAAAGAAAACTTCAACTTCTGACTCTCCAGATGACTCCACCTTCTCCTACGAAGTCATCTCCACCCTGGAATCTACCGGTGTCCACTTCCGTACCTCCATTGATCCCGGAAGTTATGTTCCCGCCCATCTGCATCACGCCGTGGAGATCATCTACTTATTAGAGGGCAGCCTTACCGTCACGATAGAATCATCCGTCCGCGAATACCACGCCGGAGAATGCGTCCTCATCAACGCTGATATCATCCATTCAACAAAATGTACTGCACCGAACAAGGCAATTCTTTTCCAGATACCACTTTCATTCCTGTCTCTGTATCTGCCGGATGCCGAACAGCTGGTATTCAATCTGGATAACCCGGAAGGCAGCGATATCCGGCGCACCAAGTTAGACATTTTCAAAGATACACTGACACAGATGCAGATTGTCAACGACATCCGCCCGGAAGGATTCATCCTGCGTTTTAACAGCCTGCTGTTTGAAATCCTGTTCCAGCTTTTTCACAATTTTTGTATCCGTGTGGTCCACAGCAACCAGTCCCAGCGCGACAAGGACCGCGTAAGACTTGACACCATTCTGAATTATATTAACCAGAATTACCGCCGGCATATCAGTATTGAAGAAATCGCCGGAGTTGCCTACCTGCAGTCCGGATATTTCTGCCGTTTTTTCAAAAAATGTATGGGAATTACGTTTTTAGAATATCAGAATGAATTACGACTTTCTTATATTTATCAGGATATTATTGCGACCGATGATTCGATCAAAGATATACTGGAAAGACATGGGTTTACGAATTACAAGTTATTCCGCCGGATGTTTTCCGAACACTTCGGCGCTACTCCTACGGAAGTGCGGAAGATGCGGGAATAACCCACAGGGGCATGGATTCGTTGCGACCGTGAAATTGATGCAATGAACCCATGCCCCTGTTTTAATTGTAATTTCTGTAGACTATTATTTATATAATTTTTTCATCACCTGACAAGCCAACTGTAATCCTTACGGCAATCAAGAATATATTCCACATATACAGTATCGTCTTGGATTTGGTAAAGAACAAGATACCACTTTTCAATAAACAACTTGTGATATTTATTCGGCGTGATATACAGCCCCTCAAAAAAAGGAAAACGTTGCGGCACCTGAGAAAGAGAACACATAGCAGTCATAATCTCTTTCTTTTTTTGCTACCGCCGCCTGTTTGTTGGCCTGCGCCATAAAGCGGATATGTGTTCCCAACATTCTTTTTGCCCTGTCGGAAACAATAACTTTATATCTTTTGTTATCTGCCATATATTACACTTCGCCAATGACTTCATCGAGATATGCATCAAGTTCGTCAAGAGTGCAGCCGCTTCTTCCTGCAATCTACATGCCATGGGAAATATTCGATTTCTCCCGGGAGTTTGACACATTGAAATTCAAGCATATAAGCCACGTGGACATTAATTTTCGGTTTTTTCAGTGTCCCCTGTGGCCTCAATTTACTCCCTGTCGATTTTGTGATAAATTATATCTTATAATAAGTTTTCCAGAAGCTGCCACCGCTGCTGACAGCTTCTTCCAACACCAAACAACACATACGATAAAAGGCCGTGATCTCACATATGAATAAAAACTCAACCATAAAAGAAAAAATCAAATATTTATGTAAAACGCACAATCTTTCTTACAAAGATCTGGCAGATCGTCTGGACATATCCTCTTCACAGATCAGCCGTTTTCTAAATGGCAAAACCCAGACGATCAGTCATGAATTACTTGGGAAGATCGCCCGGGAATTCGGTGTTACTTCTGATTATCTCCTTGGACTACAAGATGCCCCCGAATTACAGAACGAAGTCCCAGACAAGCTGCCGGGTGATATACACGCACAAGATATCTCACACATTCCGATGCTTCTGATGAGTACAGCATTTCCCATCGGAGGCTGCATGGATTTTATTGAATCACTTCAGGGTGAGGATACGAGGAAGATGGCATACGCCGAATATTATTATTTCAGCGGCCAGCATGAAAAGGCTGTTAAGCTGACGGAATTATATCTGGAACATCCGGATAAGATGCTGAAGTTATCTGCATGTCTGATCTATACATTTGCCAATCTGTCTTTGAACCGTATTGTATCGGCAAGATTTGGCCTGGAGAAGCTAAAAAGCAGTCTGACGACAGCATTTACAGAAAGCACGGATAAAAAAGAGACTGCAATGTTGGTCTTCGCATCAACAGCGGCACAGACGTTATTACACCTGCCGCTGGGAGATACTCCTCCGCTGACACAGTACCTTACTTATCTTCCGCAAGGCATGCAGATGTGGGGATGTTACGTACTTGCACATGAGGCATATCTGAATAAGGAATATGCCAGATCATTGGGAATCGTGCAGACTTGCACCATACTTTCCGGGGAAATATATCCAATCGCGATGATCTATCTGAATCTGATCGCCGCAATGGATGCCATGAATCTGGAAGACCGGGAAATGGCCAGAACATACTTTATGAATGCATGGGAGATTGCCCGCCCCGATGACCTGATCGAAGCACTTGGCGAGCATCACGGATTGTTACAGGGCCTGATCGAGACATGTATGAAAGAAGAGTATCCGGAAGATTACGAACGGATCATAGCAATCACATACCGCTTCAGTTATGGCTGGCGGCGGATTCATAACCCTGAAACAAAAGAAGATGTGGCAGACAATCTGACCACGATGGAATTTACAATTGCGATGCTTGCAAACAGAGGCTGGACAAATGTAGAAATAGCGGAATATATGGGCGTAACCCCGCGGACAATTAAGCAGTATCTCACAACGATTTATAATAAACTGAATATAGATAACCGCAAGCAATTGACCGCTTACATGTTGCGATAACATGTAGCTTGCAGGAATAATTTTTTCAGGCATACTCTGATATAAGCAATTGCAAAATTGCAAACAGAACATCAAAAAATGGGCATTTTCTAAGTTGAAAATGTCCATTTTTTTACGAAAACGGACGATGTGGAATAAGGATATTTATTGATACAATAAAAGAAACCAAAAGACATTTTATCCGCTGATGTAAAGATCAAAAACAAGAGAAAATGTCTGATAAGCGAAGAAAATATACTTATATAGAAAGGAGGAATCACATTATGAAGAAAAAGAGCATAAAATGGATAATCGGAATTTTGCTTGGAATCATCATTATTTTCATTGGGGGAGTTTTGAAAATATATTATAAGAGACTGGCAACTGCTAACAGCATTGAAAAACTGACATCTTATGACGATTATAACTTGTACAAAATAGATATCAAATACGATTACAGTTTACGAGATGTCCTGAATTACGGCATCAAAGATAATCAGTCCTTTATCGATGCAATTATCTCAGAATCACTTCCGTATCTTCCGGTACATATTAAGGTTCCGGATTTTGGATGTAGTGCATTTACCGCAAAAGAGTCTGATGGAACTGTCCGGATGGGACGGAATTATGATTTTAAAAATGACACCTCTGCAATGATGGTCCATTGCAAACCAAAAGACGGATATGAATCTATTGGATTCACTGCACTTGATAATCTCCAGGCAAATCAGCCGGATGAAAGCATGAAGAAAAAACTGGCGTGTATCACTGCACCTTTCATATGTCTGGATGGAATCAACGAAAAGGGTGTCTCCATAGCAGTCCTTACGCTTGACAGCGAGCCGGTTTTTCAGAACAGAGGAAAAGAGGTTATCGGAACAACTTTAGCAATAAGACTCGTCTTAGATCAGGCGGCAACAACGGAAGAAGCAGTTGCATTACTGGATAACTATGATATGTTTGCAACGAGTGGCAGGGATTATCATTTTTATATCACGGATGCATCCGGTGATGGCTGTGTTGTTGAATACGATTGTGAAAATGAAAATCGCGATATGATCGTTACGAAAATCGATGCAATCACTAACTTTTACGGAGCATATATAGAACGTGTGGAACCGGATCAGAAGAATGGAATCTACGGACATGGGAAAGAACGTTATGACCGTATTGTAGAAGTGCTGGATGCATCAGCAGACAACCAGACAGAAAAAACTGCCTGGGAAGCACTTAAGGCTTCATCACAGGACCCGAATCCGGAAAATGTTACAAGCAATACGCAGTGATCTATCGTCTATAATAATACCAAAAAGAATGCCAAAATTGCGATACGTCGGAAGTGGGATCAGGTAGAAGCATTTGATATTAAATGAATATAAAAATAAACCGGCAAGGATATGAAAAATTCACTTTTTCATGTCCCTGCCGGCTCTTACTTTTCTATAATTACTGTCTTCTATAATTTCCAGGATAATATATACTTCCACCAAGCATTAAGATTCCCGGTGCAATGTAATTAACATTCTTAATCAGATAATCCCAGATTTTGTCTTTTAAACTTTTCTTTGTTGTATTCATATTATCCCCTGTCAGTGGTATACTGATGTCCTTTCATAATCACATCTACTTTTTCCAGTCACATATTACCACTGTTCGGCGATTCTTACAATATTCGCATTGCCTTTTTGTGTATCTTTTACAATGCATTTATGGTGATTTTCAACAATTTCCGATAGTTAATCACAACCACCGGCTTAGCCGGTGGTTTGCTTTGACCCTATAAGGGTCTGTTACCGGCATTGGAGTCTAAAGACTCATCGAAATAGATTCGCCAACCGCAACATCATTTACTCACTAAGCCCTTTCGGGCTTATCTTTATTTGTTACGTTTTACTGGCTCACCCGTGAACGGGTCAATATACTCTTTCAGTGTCATTTGATCATATTCCAAATCACTCTGTAACTGATTTGCTATATATTCCTGTATTTTCTTCGCATTTTTTCCTACCGTATCTACATAATATCCCCTGCACCAGAAATGTCTATTTCCGTATTTGTACTTCAAATTGCATGGCGTTCGAATATCATTAATGTACTCTTACCTTTTAGATATCCGACAAAATACGATACGCTTATGCTTGGTGGAATTTCAACCAACATATGCACGTGATCTGGACATATTTCTGCTTCTACAATTTTTACACCTTTTCTTTTGCATAGCATACTTAATATATTTGCAATATCTTGCTTAATCTTTCCATATGCTACTTTTCTTCTGTATTTTGGTGCAAAAACGATATGATACTTACAATTCCATTTCGTATGTGATAAACTATTACTATCCATATGGATACCTCCTTTGTTAAATAATGCGGTTGGCGAACCTAACATTATTATAGCACTGGAGGTTTTATACTGTAAGCTGAAGCAACTTCAACCACCCGCACAGCAGGTGGTTTATTTGTTTTCCAAAGTTCCGTTTTTCGGATCAACGAAAAACGGAACTTTGGAAAACAGGGCCTTGCCCTAACAACAAAAAGGAATCCACACACGAATACTTTGTATGTGGATTCCCTTTTAGTTCATATTATTTTTTCATACTATTCTTTAAAATCAAAGGTGTCATTTTTTCCATAAGCGAATCTGCTATACGGTTTCCCTTATCATTTAAGATTTTTTGTTTTTGTTCACGCCCCCATTCTACAGCTTTCTGTAGATCTTCTGGTCTTTCACTTAATACAACATGATCTTCTTTCATAATACAGACACCTCCTATCTCTTCTCATATTTGATACCTACATTATAGCAGTTTTTCAGAAAATTATCAGCCGCCTTTTGTAAATCTTTTATGTTTTTCGCTGCATTATTCCAGTCTACAGCGTCATTAAATAACATAACCGCTTTTTCATAATTATATTTCATGGTCTTTACTAAATATGATATATTTCCCAAATTTGTAACAACCACCATCATTTTTACGCTTTCATATCTCAGTAAAAACTGTATGTCTGCTAATGAAAGTGCTGACAACGATGGATGATTATGTAATACTATTACTACACAATCTCTCGATGAATAAATCAAATGATACGCTGTAGAATTACTTAATGGATCAACATTATGCTCTGCTCCTAATGAAACTCCTATATATCGTTCACCTTTCTCTATAAGTTTAATATTATCAAGGCTATACGTAATAGCAACTTCATTTGAATCATTTTCATCTTTAGCTATTTTTAGTACTTGTTTTGCTAATTCTTGAATATTATCATATTCTTCTTCCGCTATTTCTTTGTACTGTATTCTTGGTACTTTGCTTATTGCTTCATCCGTAATCACTATTTTATGATTACATTTCTTTGCCATTTTCAAATCATTTAAACTATTCACGCTTCAATCACCTACTCATATTTTATCAGATTTCTCTTTGGCTATCCTTAACTAATATTGTTTTTCACTATATTTATAAATTTATTTTTCCCCTTTTAACTTATTTTATTTGATTTTAACTTTGCAAATGTTAAATGTCAATATTGTAATATTTTAATATTTATAAGTAAATATCATTAACAAAAATAAAGGACCACGTCCAGCTTATAATTGACGCAATCCTTTATTTATCATTTATATAATTCACCTGATGTCTTACTCTTGATAATCATTATTTCATTATCTCAGATTCTTAATCTGCGATTTCTTACAAATTCTTCTTATCTGTTAGCAGCCGCAACACGTCTTGCATCTCTCATGATCTGTCCTGCTGCATAACCATTTCCAGACATCACTGCAGAAGCCGCCGCAAAATACTCTGCATTATCCAGGACATATTTTTTAAAACGCTCTGCCAAGCTGACCTTTTTCTCAGTGTTATTCATTACCATTGTATTTTTAATTGCTACTGTACTCATATTGACCTCTCCTTTTTTATTATCTATATATTAGTTATCTTTGTTTTCCGTTTACATCTTGTATTTTAGCCTTGTTTTCACTTTCAAACCAGTGCTATAATTATCTTATTTTAAGACGATATTGACATTTACTGTTCATATAAAGGAGGATATTATGGCAAAAGCATATCACGAAGCACTCCATCCACTTGGCAATCTTGGAATACAGGTATCTATGGCAGCACTTGAAAACACACATATTCCGGCGCACTGGCACGAAGCCATGGAGATCTTATTCTGCCTGAACGGATCCGTCCGCATTCATGTC
Organism: Dorea sp.; assembly: GCF_977044405.1. Lineage (NCBI taxonomy): Bacteria > Bacillati > Bacillota > Clostridia > Lachnospirales > Lachnospiraceae > Dorea > Dorea sp. The sequence goes on along the minus strand of NZ_CDRRQK010000034.1, from coordinate 1,028 downwards.
GAACACGAACACCTTATGCTTCAACGTAATCAACTGATTGTTTTTGATTCCAAAGAGGTACATTCCATACATTCAGATTCTAATCTGTATATGTTTCTTTGTATCCACGTTGACAAGAAGCGGCTCTCTGTCTACTGTCCCGACCTGGAACTATATCATATAAAGTGCCGCCCGGTCCCTCTGGATGATCCGAAATCCACCCAGTACATCCACATCTGCCAGCTTGCACATGATTTGACACGTATGAATGTAGAAAACGAAAGCACCAGTGCCATGCGTTCGGACGGCACGGCATTGCTGATGCTTGCAGATTTGATTCGTTATTTTTCTGTGTACTCACTTCCGGGAGTAACTATCGGAACCAGCCAGTCTAATGATACTCTGCGGGAAATCATCTCGTATGTAAATGAACATTATACCGAGAAACTTTCGCTCGAAGAAGTAGCAGATCAGGTTGGATTCAGCAGAGAATATTTCTGCCGTTTCTTCAAAAAACATATGGGTATTACGTTCCTCCGCTACCTGAATGAGGTACGGATTTCTCATGCGGGACGTCTCCTTATGAATACAGATATGTCAATCTCTGAAGTAATGAACAAAAGCGGTTTTAGCAATCAGACAATTTTTAATCGGCTCTTCAAAGAAATCTACGGACTGACACCTCGTCAGGCACGTAACAACTATGCAGAAAATACCACTTCATAAAGCCAGCAGGGACGGGGAAAAATCCGTTTTCCCCGTCCCCAATGGCCCAATGGCTTACACTTCTTTAAACTTCGGATGCTTGGACAATGCCATTGTCACTGCAAATCCAACAACAAGTGAGATCAGAATTCCGATCATATAATTCAGCATCCCGCCGGACTTGATGCATACGAATCCGATGATTCCTGCTGCTCCTGGGGAGATATTCTGAACATTTGTCAGTGTCACATAAGCACATCCTACAGCAGAACCGAACATTGCTGCATAGAATGGATATTTCATCTTCAAGTTGACTCCGAACATTGCTGGTTCTGTAATACCAA
>NZ_CDRRQK010000033.1:0-25598 GCF_977044405.1 Dorea sp. | reverse complement strand
GATATGCAGGCTGGACGGACAAAAAATGCGAAGAAAGCCTTTGCTGACATTCGCAAGGATTATGGCTTATGATATATGAAGTAGAAGTATCCGAACAGGCTGACAGTGATTTGAGAGGGATTTTTGAATATATTGCTTTTGAATTGCAATCGCCGGAAAATGCAAGCGGACAGCTTGACCGTCTGGAAGAACAGATATTAAGTCTGGATACGATGCCGGAGCGTTATCGAAAATATGAAAAAGAACCGTGGAAAAGCCGTGGGCTTCGTGTATTACCAGTAGACAATTATGTGGTACTTTATATTCCAGATAGTGATAAAAAGGTTGTAACAATACTTAGAGTAATGTATGCCGGACGGGACATAGACAATCAGTTAAATCTCCACACAAAGCAATAAAGGATATGATTTAAAGCAGTCTTTCATTTATGATCGACTGCTTTTTTTATATTCAAAATTAAAAAGAAAGGACTGAATTACGATGGAAGAATGTAGCGTATGTCTCGCGTGGCAAGATGTATCGATAATGGTCCCATGGAAGGATTCTGGGGACTAATGAAACGAGAAATGTATTATGGCAAAAAGTATAAAACAAAAGGAGAATTAATTCTTGCCATAGAGAAATACATAGATTATTACACAAACAAAAGAGTTCAACGAAATCTTGGGGTGCTTACACCAATGGAATTCCATGAACAAAAACTAGAAAACGTTGCATAAACAACCCGGTACATAAACTGTACCGGGGAAAAAATTTTTCGTTATTTAATTTGTCTACTTGACGGGTAGCACACCAAAATCAAGGTTTGCAAAAAAATCTCAAAATATTAGCACTCAACTCTTGACAGTGCTAACAAAACGATGTATTGTTATATTGCAAATAGAACAAGAGCAAAAAAGGAGGTTGTCACTATGAATATAAATAAATTCACACAGAAATCATTACAGGCTGTACAGAACTGTGAACGCATTGCAATGGATTATGGCAACCAGGAGATTGCACAGGAACATTTATTATATGCGTTACTGACACAGGATGACAGCCTGATCGCAAAATTAATGGAAAAGATGGGACTCGATAAGAATCTCATTATCAACCGAGTAGAAGAAGCCATTCAGAAAAGACCGAAAGTCCAGGGCGGACAGCAGTATGTTGGACAGGATCTGAACAATGCACTGGTACATGGCGAAGACGAAGCAAAAGCCATGGGAGATGAATATGTATCGGTAGAACATCTTTTCCTGGCAATGATGAAATATGCACGTAAGGATATGAAGGCACTTTTCCGTGAAATGGGCATTTCAAGAGAAGGGTTCTTACAGGCACTTTCCACCGTCAGAGGTAATCAGAGAGTGACTAGCGATAACCCGGAAGATACCTATGATACATTGAACAAATACGGTACCGATCTGGTAGAAAGAGCAAGAGAACAGAAGATGGATCCGGTTATCGGACGTGATTCTGAGATCCGTAATGTGATCCGGATCCTTTCCCGTAAGACGAAGAACAACCCGGTTCTGATCGGTGAACCTGGTGTAGGTAAGACAGCAGTTGTAGAAGGTCTTGCACAGCGTATTGTACGTGGTGATGTACCGGAAGGACTGAAGGAGAAGACGATCTTCTCACTGGATATGGGGGCACTGGTAGCCGGCGCGAAATACCGTGGTGAATTCGAGGAACGTCTGAAAGCAGTACTGGAAGAAGTCAAGAACAGTGACGGAAGAATCATTCTGTTCATCGATGAATTGCATACCATCGTCGGAGCCGGTAAGACAGACGGAGCCATGGATGCCGGAAATATGTTAAAACCTATGCTGGCAAGAGGTGAACTCCACTGTATCGGTGCAACGACATTGGATGAATACCGTCAGTATATTGAAAAAGACGCCGCACTTGAGAGACGTTTCCAGCCGGTTATGGTAGAAGAACCTACCGTAGAAGATACGATTTCTATCCTTCGTGGACTGAAAGAACGTTATGAAGTATTCCATGGTGTGAAGATCACAGACGGTGCGTTGGTAGCAGCCGCAACCTTATCTGACCGTTACATTTCTGACCGTTTCCTTCCAGATAAGGCTATCGACCTTGTAGACGAGGCATGTGCACTGGTTAAGACAGAACTGGATTCCATGCCGGCAGAGATGGATGAACTGAACCGTAAGATCATGCAGATGGAGATTGAGGAAACTGCACTGAAGAAAGAAGACGACAGATTAAGTAAAGAACGTCTGGAACACTTACAGCAGGAACTGGCAGAATTAAGAGAAGAATTTGCCGGAAAGAAAGCACAGTGGGACAATGAAAAAGTCGGTGTTGAACGTGTACAGAAACTGCGTGAAGAGATCGAGCAGGTCAATAAAGACATCGAAAGAGCACAGCATTCTTATGATCTGGAGAAGGCAGCAGAACTTCAGTATGGCAAACTGCCACAGCTTCAGAAACAGTTAGAAGAGGAAGAAGCAAAGGTAAAAGACGAAGATCTGTCCCTCGTACACGAAAGTGTCAATGATGAGGAGATCGGAAGAATCGTATCCCGCTGGACAGGAATCCCGGTTGCCAAGTTAAATGAAAGCGAAAGAAGTAAGACTTTACATCTTGGTGATGAACTGCATAAGAGGGTGATCGGTCAGGATGAAGCGGTAGAACTGGTAACAGAAGCCATCATCCGTTCCAAAGCAGGAATTAAAGATCCGACCAAACCAATCGGTTCGTTCCTGTTCCTTGGACCTACCGGTGTAGGTAAGACAGAGCTTGCCAAAGCACTGGCAGAGAATCTGTTCGACGATGAGAATAATATGGTGCGTATCGATATGAGTGAGTACATGGAGAAATACTCCGTGTCCCGTCTGATCGGAGCGCCTCCGGGATATGTCGGATACGATGAAGGCGGCCAGCTTACCGAAGCAGTCAGAAGAAGACCTTATTCGGTTGTACTGTTCGATGAGGTAGAAAAGGCACATCCGGATGTATTCAATATCTTATTACAGGTACTGGATGACGGACGTATCACCGATTCACAGGGACGTACCGTAGATTTTAAGAATACGATACTGATCATGACATCCAATATCGGCTCCCAGTATCTGCTGGATGGTATGGATGAAAATGGCAACATCAGCCAGGAGAGTCAGAATGCGGTAATGGAAGACTTAAGAGCACACTTCAGACCGGAATTCCTGAACCGTCTGGATGAGACAATCATGTTCAAACCATTGACGAAAGACAACATTTATGACATTATTGACTTATTAGTAGCTGATGTCAACAAACGTCTGGCTGATCGTGAGATTTCTATCTTCCTGACCGAAGATGCGAAGAAATATGTCGTAGACGGAGGATACGATCCGAATTATGGTGCAAGACCATTGAAGAGATTCCTACAGAAACACGTCGATACACTGGCAGCAAAACTGATGCTGCAGGGTGACGTAGGTGCACAGGATACGATCATCATAGACGTAGAAGACGGTAAGCTTGTGGCAAGGAGTCAGAGCGTGTGCGAATAATATTTCACATAGATGTCAATTCAGCTTATCTTAGCTGGACAGCAGTAGAACAATTGAAAAACGGAGCCGGAGTGGATATCCGGACGATACCGGCGATCATTGGTGGCGACCAGAAGTCCCGTCACGGTATCGTTCTGGCAAAATCCATTTCGGCAAAAAAATATGGCATTCGTACGGGGGAACCTGTTGCGAATGCCTTTCGTAAGTGTCCGAATCTTAAGACTTATCCGCCGGATCACCAGATGTATCACGAATACAGCCGGAAACTGATGGAATTCTTACGTACCTACACGACACATATAGAACAGGTCAGTGTGGATGAATGCTACATGGATTTCACAGAGATTGCGGACCGGTTCACATCTCCTGTGGAAGGTGCGGATGAAATCAAGGATGAGGTGTATAAAAGGTTCGGATTCACGGTGAATGTGGGAATATCTTCCAGAAAAGTCCTGGCAAAGATGGCATCCGACTTTGAAAAACCGAATAAAGTGCATACACTGTTCCCGGAAGAAGTTCCGGTGAAAATGTGGCCGTTGCCGATCGGCGAACTTTTCATGGCTGGCCGTTCGAGTGTAGAGACAATGAAGAAGCTGGAGATCTATACGATCGGAGATCTGGCGAATACAGATCCGGCGATTCTGGAACTGCATTTGAAAAGCCACGGACGGAAACTCTGGGAATTTGCCAACGGACTGGATGATTCAGAAGTAGAGAGCGTACGTGCGGAAGCAAAAGGAGTTGGCAATTCCACGACACTGCCAAAAGATCTGACAACAGAAGAAGAGGTGTTGCCGGTATTGAAAGATCTGGCCGCAAGTGTGGGAAGACGATTAAGAAAAGCCGGACAGAAAGCCGGGATGGTCAGTGTGGAGATCAAGTATCATACCTTCAACCAGGTATCCCATCAGATGCAGATGGAGAGACAGACGAATCAGGATAATGACATTTATCAGACCGCCATCGACCTGTTCCGTGAACTGTGGAGCGGCGAACCTATCAGACTTCTTGGAATCCGGACGTCCAAGTTATCGGAAGAAAGCGAACCGGAGCAGTTGAGTCTGTTTGATATGAAGTTCGAATCCGAAGAGACGAGGAAGAAAAAGAAGAATCTGAGAGCGGCGCTTAAGAAGCTGGAAGGAAAATATGGGGATGGTATTGTGAAAAAGGGATGGTAAAGGAAAATCCCTTGACAGGTGTAAGAAATTTTGCTATAGTTATGAACATAAGAGCAGTTGCGAATTATATTTACATATAATTTGTGGCTGCTTTTTGTGTTGTCAATGAAGAAAGCGGGCAATCTGTTTCAGATATATGCTAAATTCATGCTCGCATGAAATTTAGCATATATCTGAAACAGATGATGGACATTCTCTGAATGTCCATCATCGAACGACGTAAGTCGTGAGATGTATACCCGCGAGAATCGTAAAAGAAAAGAATAAAATAAATCTAGGAGGAATGGAAATGAGAAATATAAATTGGAAAGAATTATTCATTGATATCCTTGTGGATATCGTAGCAGGTATGATCATCGCAGTTGGTATCTACAACTTTGCGCTGAATGCTGATTTCCCGGTAGCCGGATTTTCCGGTATTGCAATCATTCTGTATCACCTATTTGGACTGCCGGTCGGTGCAGGAACGATCATCTTAAATGTACCTGTAGCAATCTTCTGTTATAAATTTTTAGGAAAAGAATTTTTCTTAAAGTCCATGAAATCGATGATCATTTCATCATTACTGATGGACTACGTAGCACCATTGTTCCCGGTCTATGACGGAAGCAGATTTTTAGCAGCTTTGTGTATGGGTGTATTATGCGGAATTGGATATGCTATGATCTTCATGAGAGGTTCTTCAACGGGTGGACAGGACTTCATCAGTGTGGCAATCAAGAAAGTAAAACCACATATTACACTTGGAATCATTACATTTGTCCTGGATATTTGTACCATTATCCTTGGTACAGCACTGGTATTCAAGGATGTGGATGGTCTGATTTACGGTGTCATCGTTACCTATCTGATGGCAATGGTAATGGACAGAATCATGTATGGTATCGACGAAGGTAAGATGACCTTGATCGTAACCGAAAAAGGTGCTGAGATCGCAGAAAAGATTGACGCATACTCAGGAAGAGGTTCCACAATCTTAAAAGGAATCGGAAGCTACTCCAAGAAAGATAAAGACGTTGTCATGTGCGCTTGCAATAACAAACAGATGTATACCATCAAAAAGATGGTACATACCATTGACCCGAAAGCATTCACTATCATCGTAGAATCCAATGAAGTAGTGGGAGAAGGTTTCAAAGAAGAATTGCCAGATATTGAATTATAAAATACGGAACAAACTAACATGACCAGAGGAGTCAATCTGTGAAATTTATGTAACTGAATAAAAAAATAGAACAGAAAAACGACGCTATAAAACCGGACGAGAATCCTATATTCCAGGGATTCTCGTCCGGTTTTATAGCGTCGTTTTTCTTCTGGTTATCTATTTTGCATACAATTTCACAAGTTCTGTAACCACATCCACACTCTTATCCATACCCTCAACAGTGATGTGCTCATAAGGTCCGTGATAAGCATGTCCGCCTGTTCCAAGGTTCGGGCAAGGCAGTCCTTTGAAGCTTAACTGGCATCCATCTGTACCGCCGCGGATTGGAAGTACCAGAGGTGTTACATCCGCATTTTCACAAGCTTTTTTCGCATTGTCAATGAGGTGCATGCATGTAGCGATAATCTCAGCCATGTTGCGGTACTGTTCAGAAATGGTAAGTGTGACAGTACCTTCACCCCATTTTTCATTCATATTTTTCTCGATTAATTTCAAAGTCTTTTTCTTTGCTTCGAAGAGATCTTTGTCGTGGTCTCTTACGATATAATGAAGCTCGGCTTCCGCAACTTCTCCGGACATACTCATCAGATGGTAGAATCCTTCGTAGTCTTCTGTTCCGCGAGGGGTCTCCATAGATGGAAGTGCATTGTTGATCTCCATAGCAACAAGACTTGCGTTGATCATGATATCTTTGGAAGAACCAGGATGTACATTGAATCCCTTGATCACAAAATCAGCTTTACAAGCATTGAAGTTCTCATACTGGATTTCACCTTCGGTATCACCGTCAAGTGTATAGCCATAGTCAGCGCCGAACTGTTCTACGTTGAAGTGAGAAGCACCGGTACCAATCTCTTCATCCGGTGTAAATGCAACACACAGAGGTCCATGTGGAATCTTTTCTTCCTGAATGCGTTCGATCATCGTCATGATCTCTGCAATTCCGGCTTTGTCGTCAGCTCCAAGAACGGTTGTACCATCAGAAGTAATCAGTGTACGTCCCTTAAGATCTGTCAGATGAGGGAAGTTCTTAGGACTTAAAATGGTATCACTTGTTCCAAGTCTTAAGTTGCCGCCGTCATAATTTTCAGTAACGATTGGTTTGATATCATGGTCACAGAAGTCTGATACAGTATCCATGTGTGCGATGAATCCAATTACCGGTTTGTCTTCCAGACCTTCGGTAGACGGAAGTTTTCCGTACAGGTAGCACTGGTCATCCAGGACAACATCTGTAAGTCCAAGTTCTTTCATCTCGGCTTCCAGAATTTTAGCCAGGTCAAACTGGCAGGCAGAAGATGGTACAGTTTCGCTGTTTTCGTCGCTTGGTGTGCGGACAACAACATATTTCAGTAATCTTTCATAAGCTTTCATGAGTTACATTCCCCTTTTCTTATTTTTTCAAAATATTCTAACTATTACTATAACACAATTTTTCCTTTGCTGCATTGTAAAATGATGTTATACTTATTATATTAGAGAAATGTTACAGTTCACAGATAGAATATTGAAAAATAAAACTCCATTATGATAATCATAGTGAAAAGTATGAACAGTAACGAAAAATTTAAAGATGCTGCAGATGGCATTATTTGAATCAGGAGGCAATAAAAGATGAAATTAACCCAGTTACTGGAACGTTTAGAATATGAAGTAGTACAGGGAGATGACCAGATCGAAGTGACAGAGCTGATCAATGATTCCCGTAAAGTCACAGAAGGCAGTGTATTCGTATGCATCAGCGGAGCAGTATCCGATGGACATACTTATGTAGGGCAGGTTGCAGAAAAAGGTGCGGCAGCTGTTATCGTAGAAAAGGACGTAGAAGCACCGGAAGGATTAACGGTCATTAAAGTAAAAGATACCCGTTATGCACTGGCAATGACATCTGCAGCATATTTTGGATATCCGGCAGATAAACTGAAAGTCATTGGTATCACAGGAACAAAAGGTAAGACAACAACAACATACATGGTAAAATCCATTCTGGAAGAAGTCGGCATCAAAGTTGGTCTGATTGGTACAATTGAAGCAATCATTGGAGATAAATGTATTCCGGCTAATAATACGACACCGGAATCATACACAATCCAGAAATATTTTGCAGAGATGGTAGAGGCAGGATGCGAATGTGTAGTTATGGAAGTTTCTTCACAGGGACTTAAACTCGACCGTACTGCAGGAATTCCATTCGAGATCGGAATCTTCACAAACCTTGGAGAAGATCATATCGGACCAAATGAGCATAAAGACTTTGATGAATATAAGTACTGCAAGAGCCTGTTATTCAAACAGTGCAAGATCGGAATCGGTAATGTGGATGACAAGTGGTTCGAAGACATTTTCAAAGATGCAACATGTAAGGTTGAGACATTTGGATTCTCAGAAAAAGCAGATATCCGTGCAACAGATGTAAAACATATCTCAAGACCGGGATATCTTGGAGTACAGTATCATGTGGCTGGTCTTATGGACTTTGATGTAGAGATTGATATTCCGGGAGATTTCAGTGTGTATAACTCACTGACAGCAATCGCAGTATGCAGACATTTTGGCGTACCGGTAGAGGATATCAAGAAAGCACTGAAGGTTGCGAGAGTCAAAGGACGTATTGAGATGATCAAGGTATCGGATGACTTTACATTGATGATTGACTATGCACACAATGCAATGGCACTGGAAAGTCTTCTGGATACTCTGAGAGATTATAATCCTGAGAGAATCGTGACAGTCTTTGGCTGCGGGGGTAACAGATCCAAGACCAGACGTTACGAGATGGGAGAAGTATCCGGTAAATTATCTGACTTTACGATCATCACATCAGATAACCCGAGATTCGAAGAGCCACAGGCAATTATTGATGATATCGTAGTCGGCATGAAGAAGACAGATGGTAAATATATCACTATCTGCGACAGAAAAGAAGCGATTAAATATGCGATCGAACACGGTCAGCCGGGAGACGTTATCATCCTGGCAGGAAAAGGACATGAGACATATCAGGAGATCAAAGGTGTGAAATACGATATGGATGAGCGTGTTCTGATCAAGGAAGTATTAGAGGAATTGAAGAAATAAATGTACGCTGATATTATCGTTGATATTACGCATGAAAAATTAGATAAAGTCTTTCAATACCGCATCCCCTCTCATCTGGAGGGGATGCTTAAGGTTGGAATGGAAGTTGTTGTACCGTTTGGAAGGGGCAATAAAGAGACAAAAGGCTATGTGACAGATTTTTCCGAGCGTGCAGAGTACGCGCCGGAGAAGATCAAAGAAGTCTTACGAATTGCAGAAGAAAGTGTTGCGATAGAAAGCAGGCTGGTAGCACTTGCAGCATGGATGAAAGAGACATATGGCGGAACGATGATCCAGGCGCTGAAGACGGTTCTTCCTATTAAAAAGAAAGAGCGTGCCAGAGAAAAAGAGACTGTCAGGCTTCTACTTACAAAGAAAGAAGGAGAAGAAAAATTAGCAGTCTACCTTCATAAGAACCAGAAAGCAAGAGCCAGACTTCTGGCGGCACTTCTGGATCAGCCGGTGCAGGATTATGATTTCCTGATGCACAAGTTAAATCTTACCCGGAGCGTGGTAAAGGCCCTGGAAGAGCAGAAGGTGCTGGCACTTGAATCTGAACAGGTCTACAGGAATCCGGTAATCTATAAGGAAAAAGAACAAAAGGACATCATATATACGGAAGAACAGGAAAAGGCCATACAGACATTTAAAAGAGACTATGACCAGGGGCTTCGAAAGACGTATCTGTTGTATGGAGTCACAGGAAGTGGTAAAACCGAAGTCTATATGGAGATGATCGCCAAAGTATTGGAAGAAGGCCGGCAGGCAATCGTACTGATACCAGAGATTGCGCTTACGTACCAGACGGTTATGAGATTCTATACAAGGTTTGGCGACCGGGTGTCAATCTTGAATTCCAGAATGTCCCAGGGAGAGCGTTATGACCAGATGGAACGTGTCAAACGTGGGGAAGTAGATATCATGATTGGTCCAAGATCTGCATTATTTACCCCATTTTCTGATCTGGGGCTGATTGTGATCGATGAGGAGCATGAGCCGACTTATAAGAGCGAGCAGGTGCCAAGATTTCATGCAAGAGAGACAGCGATTGAAAGGGCACGCATGGAACATGCATGCGTGGTACTTGGCTCAGCAACACCGTCACTGGAAGCATTTTACGCATGTGAATCTGGAAAGTACGAACTGTTAAGACTTAAGAACCGGAGTATGAAGCAGAGTCTTCCGGAAGTATATGTAACCGATATGAGGGAAGAATTAAAGAAGGGTAACCGTTCTATCTTAAGTGACCGGTTAAAGGAACTGATGGAAGACCGGTTACAAAAGAAAGAGCAGATGATGTTGTTCTTAAACCGGAGAGGGTATGCGGGTTTTGTTTCTTGCAGAGCATGCGGATATGTAGTAAAATGTCCTCACTGCGATGTGTCACTGTCGGTGCACAGAGGCGGTAAGATGGTCTGTCATTATTGTGGATATGAGACGGCCGGAGTTCAGAACTGTCCGTCGTGTGGTTCACCTTATATCGGAGGATTCCGTGCAGGGACGCAGCAGATCGAAGAACTGGTAAAGCGACAGTTCCCACAGGCAAGAGTGTTGCGAATGGATCTGGATACAACAAAGAATAAAGGTGGTCATGAGAAGATCCTTGCACAGTTTGCAGATGAAGAAGCGGATATTATGATCGGTACACAGATGATCGTAAAAGGTCATGATTTTCCAAATGTGACGCTGGTGGGGGTACTTGCGGCAGATATGTCATTGTACTCAGATGATTACAGATCCGGTGAGCGTACATTCCAGCTTCTGACCCAGGCGGCAGGTCGCGCAGGGCGTGGCAGAAGTAAAGGTGAGGTTGTGATACAGACATACAGTCCGGATCACTATAGTATCCAGATGGCAGCAAAGCAGGATTATGAAGGCTTTTATGAAAAAGAGATGAATTACCGTGACCTGATGGGTTATCCACCGGCAGCACAGCTGATGGCAGTCCTGATGACAGGAGCAGACGAGGAGATGCTTCAGACGGCAGCGGAATATTTGAAAAAATATGCAATCCGCGTCATGGATGAAGGTACTTGCCAGGTAATCGGACCTGCAAGTCCGTATGTTGGTAAGGTCAATGATGTATACCGTAAGATCCTGTATCTGAAAAGCGAAGATTATCAGATGCTGATACGGATCAAAAACCATATGGAGCGGTATATAGAAATCAACCGGGGCTTTGCAAATATGCGGATACAGTTTGATTTTAATCCGATGAGTGTATTTTAAGGATTGTGGGAGCGGCATAGCTACAGAACAATCCAATGACAGCGTTTTAAGCAAATCAAGAAAGTAGCGAAGCGGATTTCGAATATCTGCTTGACTAAAATGATAGAAAACTTTATACAAGAGGAGAAAGAAATATGGCACTTAGAACAATCAGAGAATTTGGGGACGAAGTCCTGAATAAAGAATGTAAAGAAGTAACGAAGATGACACTTCGTACACAGGTACTGATCAACGATATGTTAGATACGATGTATGAAGCAATGGGTGTTGGCCTTGCGGCACCTCAGGTTGGAGTCTTAAAACGTATCGTAGTGATCGATGTAGGAGAAGGACCGATCGTACTGATCAATCCAGTGATCTTAGAGACATCCGGTGAGCAGACCGGAGAAGAGGGATGCTTAAGTCTTCCAGGAAAAGCTGGTATGGTAACAAGACCAAACTACGCAAAAGTAAAAGCACTGAATGAAGATATGGAAGAAGTGATCCTGGAAGGAGAGGGACTTCTTGCAAGAGCATTCTGCCATGAGATCGATCACCTGGATGGTAAATTATATACCAGACTGGTAGAGGGCGAAGTGCATGATGTGAATTATGAGGAGGAAGAATAACATGAAAGTAATATTCATGGGAACACCGGATTTTTCCGTTGGAACGTTAGAGGCACTGATCGAAGCCGGACATGAAGTGGTACTTGCAGTTACACAGCCGGATAAGCCAAAGGGACGTGGCGGCAAGATGCAGTTTACACCGGTAAAAGAAGCAGCAGTAGCACATGGCATTCCGGTATTTCAACCGGTAAAGATAAGAGAAGCTTCTGCTGTAGAAGAACTTCGTAAATATGATGCGGATATTATGGTGGTCATTGCATTTGGACAGATTCTTCCAAAAGAGATTCTGGAGATGACACCATATGGATGTATCAACGTACATGCATCCTTACTTCCGAGTTACCGTGGTGCGGCGCCGATCCAGTGGGCAGTCATCAACGGAGATAAGGTTTCTGGTGTAACAACTATGCAGATGAATGAAGGGCTTGATACCGGCGATATGATTATGAAGACAGAGGTTCCTCTGGCAGAGAATGAAACAGGCGGAAGTCTTCATGACAAGCTTGCCGAGGCGGGAGCAAAACTGTGTGTAGAGACTTTAAAGGCATTGGAAGAGAAGACAGCAACCTGGGAAAAACAGGGAGAAAGTCCGACCGAATATGCAAGAATGCTGGATAAAAAGCTCGGTGATATCGACTGGAACAAGCAGGCAAAAGAAATCGAATGTTTGATCCGTGGATTAAATCCATGGCCAAGTGCATACACAGACTGGAACGGAAAAGTGATGAAAATCTGGGAAGCAAAAGTGGTGGAAGGAAATACAGAAGAGAAGCCGGGAACCATTGTGAAAGTAGACAAAGACGGATTTTGTGTACAGACAGGAGACGGACTTTTAAAGGTTCTGGCACTTCAAATTCCTGGAAAGAAGAGAATGGAGGCAGATGCATTCTTACGCGGCTATCAGATAGAAGCTGGGAGTGAACTTTCTTCGCAGGACACAAAATAGAAGCTGGCCGTGAACTTCATTTTAGAATTATCAGACAGAAAAATAGTTGTGAACTTTATTCACAAATGATTAAGAATTGTTAAAAATGTATGAAAAAGAACTATTCGGGTATATTTTCATATATAATGCAGGTCATAGAGAGTAAGGAGGCTGATAATTATGTATTATCCAATGTATTTTGACCCGACATATGTATTAGTATTACTTGGCGTAGTGATCTGTATGGTGGCATCAGCGAAGATGAATTCTACATTTAATAAATATTCCAGAATTCGTAACCATTCCGGAATGACAGGAAGAGATGCGGCTGAACAGATTCTTCACAGGGAAGGACTGTATGATGTGCGTATCGAGCATATTTCCGGTAATCTGACCGATCATTATGATCCGAGAACGAAAGTCGTAAGATTATCCGATGCAACGTATAATTCGACTTCGGTAGCTGCTCTTGGAGTTGCGGCACATGAGTGTGGACATGCAGTCCAGCATGCGACAGGTTATGTTCCACTTAAGATCAGAGGAAGCCTGGTGCCGGTTGCGAATTTTGGAAGTTCGATCGCATGGCCGTTGATCATTCTTGGCCTGTTCTTTAATGGCAGATCATCAGCAATGTTTATCAATTTTGGAATACTTGCATTTTCACTTGCGGTATTATTCCAGATCGTAACACTTCCGGTTGAGTTCAATGCATCGAACAGGGCACTTAAGATTCTTGGTAACAGTGGAATGTTATATGAAAGTGAAGTGAAGGATACCAGAAAGGTACTGACTGCTGCGGCATTGACCTATGTAGCAGGTGCGGCTTCTGCAATCCTGCAGCTTCTGAGAATTTTGCTTCTGACAAATAACCGCAGAAATGATTAATTGCCAGAGTGGGTCTGAAAAATGATTTTTAGACACGCTCCAGAGCGTAAGTGATAAGAAAGGGAAACTGCTTTTATAGCGGTTTCCCATGTGTTGTTTTATGAGAAAGAGAGTAAAGAAAGTAAAAAAGGAGGACGTATGCAGGCGTCAGTAAATGAAAGAGAACTTGTTCTGGACATGCTGCTTCAGATTACAAGAGATGGGGAATACAGCCATATCGTATTGAAGAATGTCCTGGACAAATATCAGTATCTGGATAAAAGAGAACGGGCGTTTATCACAAGGGTGGTGAATGGAACGCTTGAGCATATGATAGAGATCGATTATATCATCAATCAGTTCTCAAAAGTAAAGGCAAATAAGATGAAGCCGGTCATCCGTACGATTATGAGAAGTTCCGTATATCAGATGAAATATATGGACAGCGTACCGGATTCGGCTGTCTGTAATGAAGCAGTAAAACTGGCAGGAAAACGTGGATTTGTCAATCTGAAAGGATTTGTCAATGGAGTGCTTCGTAATATCAGCCGTAACCTGGATAAGATCGGTTACCCGGATGAAAAAGACACGGCAGCATATATTTCCGTACGGTATTCACTTCCGGAATGGCTGGTGAAGCAGTGGCTGCATGTATATGATGAAGATACGGTAAAAGCAATCGGAGAGGCATTCCTGAAAGAACATCCGCTGACGGTCCGTTTTGATGAGCATAAGATCGCAAAATCAGAACTGATAAAGATCCTGAAAGAAGAAGGTGTAACTGTAACAGAAGATGCACAGGTTCCATGTGCATTATATCTTTCCGGATATGATCATCTGGGAGTGCTTGGAAGCTTCTGTGACGGTCTTTATCAGGTACAGGATTTAAGTTCTATGCAGGTAGCACTCTGGGCGGAGCCACAGGAAGACGATCAGGTGATAGATGTGTGTGCAGCGCCGGGAGGAAAGGCGATTCATATCGCAGAGCTTCTGAATGGAACTGGTCATGTAGAAGCAAGAGACTTGTCGGAATATAAAGTAGACCTGATCTGGGATAATATTAACCGGAGCGGACTAAAGAATATAGATGCCGTATGCCATGATGCAACCATCGGAGATCCGGAAAAGAAAGAGACAGCGGATATCGTGATCGCAGATCTTCCGTGTTCGGGACTTGGCGTGCTTGGCAAAAAGCCGGATCTGCGTTATAAGATGAATGAACAGACAGAAAAAGATCTGGTACAGTTACAGAGAAAGATTTTATCTGTGGTGAATACATATGTAAAACCGGGAGGAAAGCTTCTTTATAGTACCTGCACCATCCACAGAGAAGAGAATGAGGGAAATGTAGAATGGTTCCTGAAGCAATATCCGGAATTTGAACTAGTAAAAGATAAGCAGATGCTTCCGGGAGTTGATGCAGGAGATGGATTCTACATTGCAATGTTAAAAAAGGTGAATCATGAGTAAAAAAGATATATGTTCTTATAATTATGACGAATTAAAAGAAGAAATGCTTGCAATCGGTGAAAAAGCATTCCGGAGCAAACAGATTTATGAATGGCTTCATGTAAAGCTGGCCGATGATTTTGATGAGATGACGAATCTTTCTAAGAATCTCAGGGAAAAATTAAAAGAAAATTATGAGATCCGGAAGGTTAAGATGATAGACCATCAGATTTCAAAAGTAGATCCGACAGAAAAGTTCCTGTTCGAACTGGAAGATGGCAATATGGTAGAAAGTGTACTGATGAAATACAATTATGGAAACTCCGTATGTATCTCATCCCAGGCAGGCTGCCGTATGGGCTGCAGGTTCTGCGCTTCTACGATCGGTGGTCTGGTCAGAAGCCTTGAGACATCTGAGATGTTAAGACAGATCTATCACATTCAGAAGATTACTGGCGAAAGAGTTTCGAATGTAGTCGTTATGGGAACCGGTGAACCGCTTGACAATTATGATAATTTCGTGAAATTCATTCATATGTTAAGTGATGAACATGGCCTGAACATCAGCCAGAGAAATATCACAGCTTCGACATGTGGGATTGTTCCGAATATGAGAAGACTTGCAGAAGAAGGACTTCAGATCACACTGGCATTATCCTTACACGGATCCAGTCAGGAAAAACGTAAAAAACTGATGCCGGTAGCGAATAAATACGAATTGTCTGAGGTATTGGATGCCTGTGATTATTACTTTGATAAGACGGGTAGAAGGATTACATTTGAATACAGCCTTGTGGCGGGAGTCAACGATCAGCCAGATGACATCAGGGAGCTGACAGCAATTTTAAAAAGAAGAAACTGTCATCTGAATCTGATACCGGTAAATCCGATCAAAGAAAGAGATTTTAAAAAGCCAGACCGCAAAAATGCGCTGGAATTTAAAAATAAACTTGAAAAAAACGGAATTAATGTTACTATAAGAAAGGGAAGAGGCTCTGATATTGACGGGGCCTGTGGACAGTTGCGACGTAGACACGCAGCCAAAAGCGAGGTAGAAACAGATGAAAATTTATGCGATGACTGATGTAGGAAGAAAACGTGAAGTCAATCAGGATTATGTATACGTAACAGACAGACCGATTGGACCATTTCCAAATCTCCTTACGGTCGCCGATGGAATGGGAGGACATAAGGCAGGAGATTTTGCGTCCAGTTATACAGTAAATGTATTAAAAGACGAATTGAAAAAGACACCTATGGATAAACCTGAAGAAATTCTGCGTAACGTGGTCAGTATTGCGAATCATAAACTGATAGAAGCAGCATCGACAGATATCAGACTGGAAGGCATGGGAACAACTCTGGTAGCAGCAACAGTTGTTGGCAATACATTATATTTTGCCAATGTGGGAGACAGCAGACTCTACCTGATCAATGATAAGATCCGTCAGCTTTCCAAGGACCATTCACTGGTAGAAGAGATGGTACGTCTCGGAGGAATCAAGGCAGAAGAAGCCAGAAACCATCCGGATAAGAACATCATCACAAGAGCAATCGGTGTAAAGGAAGATGTAGAGCCTGACATTTACGAGTATCGTCTGAAAAAGGGAGATATTATACTGATGTGTACAGACGGACTCAGCAATATGGTAGAAGATGAAGAAATGTTCAATATTGTAAAGGGCGCCAGAGATGTGGTAGAAGCTGTTCAGATGTTAATAGAAAAAGCAAACAGCAATGGTGGAAGAGATAATATAGGGGTTATCGTGGCAGAGCCACTTGCTGATGAGGTGAGTATATGGTAAAAGATGGAATCGTACTGGGCAAACGATATGCCGTACTCAGTAAGATTGGTGCCGGTGGGATGGCGGACGTCTATAAAGGCCGGGATCAGATGCTGAACCGTTATGTGGCGATCAAGGTGCTCAAAAGAGAGTATAAAGAGGACGCGAATTTTGTACGGAAGTTCCGTTCCGAGGCTCAGGCAGCAGCCGGGCTGATACATCCAAATGTTGTTAATGTATACGACGTTGGAGAAGACCGTGGCCTGTATTATATGGTCATGGAATTAGTAGAGGGTATTACATTAAAAGAATATATCGAGAGAAAGGGAAGACTCTCGCACAAAGAAACAATCAGTATCGCAATCCAGATGTGCAGCGGTATTGGTGCGGCGCACAAAGCGGAGATTATTCACCGTGATATTAAACCACAGAATATTATTATTTCCAAAGATGGTAAAGTAAAAGTAACGGACTTTGGTATTGCCAAAGCATTATCTTCTAATACAGTCAGTACCAATGCAATGGGATCGGTGCATTATACATCACCGGAACAGGCAAGGGGTGGATTCAGCGATCAGAGAAGTGATATCTATTCCATCGGTATTACACTGTTCGAAATGGTAACAGGAAGGGTTCCATTTGACGGAGAGACAACTGTAGAAGTTGCAATGAAGCATCTGCAGCAGGAAATTACACCTCCATCAGAGCTGGTACCGGAAGTACCATATAGTCTGGAACAGATCATTATGAAATGTACACAGAAAAGTCCGGAACGCAGATACAGCAGCACGATGGAGCTGATACAGGATCTGAAGCATTCTCTCGTGGATCCGGATGGAGATTTTGTTCGGATCGGACGGTATTCCTATGGGGATACCAATACGGTGATCATGACAGACAAAGATCTGGATGATGACGATGATGATACAGAATCATTTGATACAACTTCCTATGATACGGAGTATATGGACAGAGGGGAATCCGGAGAGGTAAATCCCCGTATGCATAAGCTTATGAAGATTCTTACAGCTGTAGTGATCGCAATTGTTGCAATCGGAGCAATCTATGCGGTTGGTAAGGCGGCCGGAATATTCAAATCATTTGGAAGCGCAGTGACAGAAGATTCGAACAGTTCATCAAAGAAGATTACAGTGCCGGATGTCAGAGGTATGACAGAAGAAAAGGCGAAGAAACTTCTGAATGATAAGAAGCTTGGATATTATGTAGTTACAAGAGAAGACTCTAAGAAATATAAGGCAGGAAGGGTTTCAAAACAGACTCCGGAAGCAGGAACAAAGGTATCCGCACATACAAGAATCGAAGTTGTTGTAAGTTCCGGATTGATCGGTAATACAAAATCCGTACCGGATGTCAGCGGTAAGAGTGAAGCGGATGCACAGAAAGAGCTGGAAGATGCAGGATTCAAGGTAACATCAAGTTTCCAGTATGATGACAATGTAGAAAATGGTAATGTCATCAGCACAACTCCTGCAGCTGGAACCAAAGCTGAGAAAGGCACACAGATCACCATGCTGGTAAGTAAGGGAAGTGATAAGAAGAGCGTTCCGAATGTAAGAGGTATGGAAGATTCTGCGGCACAGAATACAATTAAAAATTATGGATTTAATGTTGGATCAGTTACTTATCAGTACAGTGATTCTGTAAGTAAGGGACTGGTCATCAGTCAGGGAGTTGCAGCTGGAACGAAGGCGGCAGCTGGAACAAGTATTTCGCTTGTTGTAAGTTCCGGTCCAAAACCAGAAGAGAAGATCGAAGTCAGAGGCTTCGTTGGACAGTCAGAGTCAGAATTGAACAGCTGGGCATCACAGAACGGACTGTATACGAATAAATCTGATTCACAGTACAGCGATACGTATGCTGCGGGCACGATTATTTCCATGAGCCCGTCTTCAGGAAGCGTATCCAAAGGAAGTACGATCAGCTATGTAGTCAGCCTTGGCTCAAATCCATCGAATAATTCAGGTTCAGATAATTCGGGAAATACCAGTGATGGTTCTACAGATAACAGTCAGAGTGGAACAACAGGCGGTGACACAACCGGAAGCACTGGAACCGAAGGAAATCAATAAGAGATATGCAGGGAAAAATTATAAAAGGTATTGCCGGATTCTACTACGTTCATGTAGTAGAATCCGGTGTTTATGAATGTAAAGCAAAAGGCGTGTTCCGAAAAGAGAAGATCAAACCTCTGGTCGGAGATAATGTAGAGATAGAGATTCTGGATGAAACAGAAAAAAAAGGAAATATCGTAAAAATCCTTCCAAGAAAAAATGAACTAATCCGCCCGGCAGTAGCGAATATAGATCAGGCACTGGTGGTATTTGCCATCACAAAGCCGGATCCGCATTTTAATCTGCTGGACAGGTTTTTAGTTATGATGGAAAGTAAAGAGATTCCGGTTGTATTGTGCTTTAATAAAGAAGATATTGCAACAGATCCGCAGGTAAAAGAACTGGAAGATATATATGAAAAATGCGGCTATCCACTGGTATTTGTCAGCGCCAAAGAAGAACGTGGAATTGAAAAGATACGTGAACTTCTAAAAGGGAAGACAACCGCGATTGCAGGACCGTCCGGAGTAGGAAAGTCTTCTATTATCAATATACTCCAGCCGGAAGCGGAGATGGAGACCGGTGCGATCAGCACCAAGATTGAAAGAGGAAAGCATACAACAAGGCATTCAGAATTATTTGCAATTGATGAGAATTCTTACATCATGGACACACCGGGATTTAGTTCGTTATATGTAAACGACTATGAAAAAGAAGATCTGAAGTATCTGTTCCCGGAATTTTCCGAATACGAAGGACAGTGCAGGTTCAATGGCTGTGACCATGTACATGAACCAGGCTGTGCAGTGAAACAGGCGCTGGAAGAAGGAAAAATCCACAACATTCGTTATCAGAATTATATAGAAATGTACGAGGAATTAAAAAGCAAGAGGAGGTACTGATTGATGAACTATGTATTAGCACCGTCAATACTGGCGGCAGATTTCAAGGTTTTAGGTCAGGAAATGAAAAAAACGGAGGAAAATGGGGCAAAGTACATTCACTTTGATGTAATGGACGGAATGTTTGTACCAAGTATTTCATTCGGTATGCCTGTTCTGGCATCTATTCATGATGCAACAGAGCAGTTCATGGATGCGCATCTGATGGTACAGGAACCAATCCGCTATGTAGAAGCATTTCAGAAAGCAGGAGCAGATTCTGTTACAGTACATCTGGAAGCCTGTGAAGACGTGAAAGCTACTTTGGATAAGATCCGTGAATGTGGCATGAAAGTTGGTCTTTCGATCAATCCGGAGACAGACGTAAAAGAACTTGCACCGTATCTGGGCGAGGTAGACATGATCCTGGTGATGAGTGTACATCCTGGATTCGGCGGACAGAAATTCATTCCGGAATCACTGGATAAGATCCGTACAATCCGTACCATGCTGAGTGAAAAAGGCCTTGAGACAGACATTCAGGTTGATGGTGGTATTTACGTAGACAATGTCAGAGAAGTACTGGACGCAGGTGCCAATGTGATTGTTGCCGGTTCTGCGGTGTTCAAAGGTGATGCAGGAGAAAATACTGCAAAATTCATGGAGATACTGAAAAATTATGAGTAAGAGAATTGTAATTATCAGTGGTGGGGAACTGAATGAGGAATTTGTATTATCTGTTCTGGCAGAAGAAAAACAGTATGTGATCGGTGTAGACAGAGGGATGGAATTCCTTTATGCGCATCAGATCCTGCCGAATTATATCGTGGGAGATTTTGACAGCGTAAAAAAAGAAATTGGTGATTACTACCGCAATGAGACAAATGTACCGATCCGGGAATTTAATCCCGTAAAAGATGCATCAGATACAGAGATCGCAATCAGACTTGCGATGACACTCGGAGGAAAAGAGATACTGATCCTTGGTGCGACCGGAGGCCGTATCGATCATCTCTGGGCAAATGTACAGAGTCTTGCAATTCCATTTAAAGCAGGAATAGATGCAGTCATTATGGACAGCCAGAATAAGATCCGACTGATCGGAGGCGGTGAGACGCACCTGAAAAAGGGAGAAACTTATGGCCCTTATTTTTCCGTTTTCCCACTGGGAGAAGAGGTCTTTGGCTTTAATATAAAAGGAGCCAAATATCCACTTACAAATCATACATTAACACCGTATGACAGCCTGTGTGTCAGCAACAAATTCTTAGAAGATGATGTAACCATCAGCTTTATGAATGGAATTGTAATCCTTATGGAGACGAAAGACAGATAAAAACTGTCATAAACTGTGGCATATATCTTACAGAAAGCAGTTTTTAGGCACACATTAATTTTCACAAGAGAATTTTGAGCAAAATATTCACAAAGAAGTCTTAACATGGTATAATATCAAATACTGTGTTAAGATTTTTTTGTCACATCTTCGAAGAAAGATGATAAGATACAGAGAATCATTTCTATGTATATAAAAGCATAGAAAGAAAATAGTTTAGAAAATCAATATTAATCAGGTTTTTTTGTACCATATGTAATGGCGTGAAAATGGTGTAACCATTACTGGAAATCCCTGAAAAATAGGAGGAAATAAAAAAATGAAATTAGGAATCGTCGGATTACCAAATGTAGGGAAAAGTACTCTTTTTAATTCACTTACAAAGGCAGGAGCAGAATCAGCAAACTATCCATTCTGTACGATCGACCCGAACGTAGGTGTTGTAACTGTACCAGATGAGAGATTAAATGTACTGGGAGAGATGTATCATACAAAGAAGATTATCCCTGCAGCAATCGAGTTCGTTGATATCGCAGGACTTGTAAAAGGAGCATCCAAAGGAGAAGGACTTGGAAACCAGTTCCTTGCAAATATTCGTGAAGTAGATGCGATTGTACATGTAGTAAGATGTTTTGAAAACAGCAATATTGTACACGTAGATGGAAGTATCAATCCGCTCCGTGATATCGAGACAATTAACTTAGAGCTGATTTTCTCAGATCTTGAGATCCTGGAAAGAAGAATTTCCAAAGTTTCTAAAGTTGCAAGAAATGATAAATCTGCAGCAAAAGAACTTGCACTTCTGAATAAGATCAAAGCACATCTGGAAGACGGAAAGCTTGCGAAGACATTTGAAGATGTAGACGATGAGGAAGAACAGGTATGGCTGGAAAGCTACAATCTGCTGACATACAAACCGGTTATCTATGCGGCAAATGTATCTGAAGATGATCTTGCAGATGATGCAGCTAACAATGAAGGAGTACAGGCTGTTCGCGAATATGCCAAGGGAGAGCAGAGCGAAGTATTCGTAGTATGTGCAGAGATTGAAGCAGAGATTTCAGAGCTTGACGATGATGAGAAGAAGATGTTCTTAGAGGATCTTGGATTAGAAGAATCTGGTCTGGAGAAACTGATCAAAGCAAGTTATAAATTACTTGGTCTTATCAGCTACCTGACAGCCGGAGAGCCTGAAGTACGTGCATGGACAATCACAGAAGGAACAAAAGCACCACAGGCAGCAGGAAAGATCCACTCTGACTTTGAAAGAGGATTCATCCGTGCAGAGGTTGTATCTTATGACGATCTGATCGCATGCGGAAGCCACACAGCAGCCAAAGAAAAAGGTCTGATCCGTCTGGAAGGAAAAGACTATGTAGTAAAAGACGGAGATATCATGCTGTTCCGCTTTAATGTATAAGAAAACGGGGGCAGTATCATGCACAGAACCATAGATTTTCCCAATCTGGGAATTCATCTGAAATCTGTCGGAGATCATATCACGGTATTCGGATTTGATATTGCATATTATGGAATGATCATAGGCGTAGGAATCCTGGCCGGACTTATGATGGCCGTCATGGAAGCGAAGCGTACACATCAGAAAGTAGAAGACTATTATGATCTGGCAGTATATGGAGTCATTTTTTCAATCATAGGTGCAAGAGCATATTATGTAATCTTTTCCTGGGACATGTATAAGGGAGATATCAAAAGTATCATTAATATCCGTCAGGGCGGACTTGCCATTTACGGTGGTGTTATCACGGCAATCATCGTTGTATTCGTATTTGCAAAGATAAAGGGCTTATCCCCGTATCTGTTATTTGACACCGGTGGATTCGGCTTGATCACAGGTCAGATGATCGGAAGATGGGGCAACTTCTTCAACAGGGAAGCGTTTGGCGAATACACAGACGGTCTGTTCGCCATGCGCCTTCCGGTAGATGCAGTCAGAAGCTCAGACATCACCACCAAGATGTGGAACCACGCAGAGACCGTAAAAGGAGTCACCTATATCCAGGTACATCCAACCTACCTCTACGAATCCATGTGGTGCCTGATGGTTCTGATCAGCATGCTCCTGTACCGCAAACATAAAAAATTCGACGGAGAAGTATTTCTGGTATACCTCTTAGGCTACGGCTTAGGAAGAGTCTGGATCGAAGGCTTAAGAACTGACCAGTTACTGCTTCCAAAAATCGGCTTCCCAGTATCACAGTTACTGGCCGGCACAATCGTAGTAGTATCAGCCATCCTGATCATAGTGGGCCGAAAAAAAGCAGCAGCCTCACAAAAAGCCATACCACAGAAAAAGTAAAATACCAACATCAATCCGGAGAAGCCACATCATAGAACCAAAAAAATACCAACAGTGACCCGGAGAATCCACACTATAAACTTACGGCACCCATCCAGTAAGATTGCTATGCCATAGAAATCAAATTATAACGATAGCGTTATTGACCCAGCTGTTGCAAAACCAGCTTAACGCAGAAAAAGAACCCTATATATGTGAATAAGACAACATTGACCAACGGGAGCGTTGTCGTTTCACATATATAGGGTTCTTTTTCATCACAAACTTCAGGAATGCAACAGTGTCCTACAAAAGAACATATAAATTACTATTACTTATCAATCTTACTAAGTGCCGCCTCATCAGCCACAATCGTAACATCATTATGTAACTGAAGAATAGAAGCAGGAACCTCCGGAGTAATCGGTCCATATAACACTTCTTTTAAGATGTCAGCCTTATCTTCCCCACTTACAACAACCAGGATCTTCTTAGCCTGCATAATATTCTTAATACCCATCGTATAAGCCTGTCTTGGAACATCATCCTCAGATTCAAAGAAACGCTTATTAGCTTCGATTGTACTTTCAGTCAGATCCACACAATGTGTTTCTTTTTCAAAAGCAGCACCCGGCTCATTGAATCCGATATGTCCGTTGTGTCCAAGACCGAGAAGCTGGAGGTCTACACCGCCCTGCTTGCGGATGATCTCATTATATTCTTTACATGCTTTATCGGAATCTGCTTCCAGTCCGTTTGGAACAAAAGTACGTGTCTTATCGATATTGACATGGTCAAAAAGATTTGTATTCATAAAATATCTGTAGCTCTGGTCATTTTCAGGACTGAGTCCTTTGTATTCATCGAGGTTTACACTTGTAACCTGAGAAAAATCAAGATCCCCTTTCTTGTACCATTCAATCAGTTGTTTATATGTACCAACCGGTGAAGATCCGGTTGCAAGTCCGAGTACACAGTTTGGCTTCATAATAATCTGTGCAGAAATGATGTTTGCTGCCTTACGGCTCATATCCTGATAGTCTTTTGCTTTATAAATTACCATAATAAAATCTCTCCTTATTCTATTGTTTTTTGTTTCTGAATATCAGTATATACATTATAAATGAATTTTCAAGTAAAATAGCATGAACTGAAACTACTTTCAAAACCGGAAAGAAACTACCTGGAATTGTGCATGTTGCATAAAAAATGGATTTTTAAATAGGCAAAAACAGAGAGAAGAATTGAAAAGAATGAAAGAAGTTTCAAGAACTGCAAAGCTACTTGAAAATAAAAACGAACAATACTATACTGATTGCAGAACGAAGGAGGGAACAAAACAATGAATCAGAAAGTTGAAAATCTGAAGGGTAAATTAATTGTATCATGTCAGGCATTACCGGATGAACCATTACATTCTTCATTCATTATGGGAAGAATGGCACTGGCTGCAAAGCAGGGGGGTGCAAGTGGAATTCGTGCAAATACAAAAGAAGATATCAAGGAAATCCAGTCACAGGTTGATCTTCCGATCATCGGAATCGTAAAAAGAGATTATGATGACAGCGATATCTACATTACACCAACAATGAAAGAAATCGAAGAGCTTATGGAAGTTAAGCCGGAGATCATCGCAATGGACGCTACTATTTCTAAGAGACCTGGTGGAAAGACACTGGATGAGTTCTTCAAAGAAGTAAAAGCAAAATATCCGGATCAGTTATTCATGGCAGACTGCTCTACAGTAGAAGAAGCACTGCATGCTGACGAACTTGGATTTGACTTCATCGGAACTACAATGGTTGGTTACACAGAGCAGAGCAAAGGCGATAAGATCGAGGCAAATGATTTCGAAATCTTAAGAAAGATTGTTGCAAAAGCAAAACACAGAGTGATTGCAGAAGGTAACATCAATACACCGGAAAAAGCAAAACATGTGATCGAGCTTGGTGCATACAGCGTTGTTGTAGGGTCTATTATCACAAGACCACAGCTGATCACAAAGTCATTTGTAGAAGAAATGGAAAGATAATTCCGCAAGGAACTTATTAAATTAAATTTATATAAAAAGACAAAGAAAAGGAGAAAGAAACAATGAGAAATCTTGAAAAGTACAAAGGCGTAATCCCTGCATTCTATGCATGCTATGACAACGAAGGAAATGTAAGCCCGGAAGGCGTTCAGGCACTGACAAAATACTTTGTAGAAAAAGGTGTGAAAG